>JANMFP010000372.1:0-1522 GCA_031378135.1 Variovorax sp.
CACCGCTGAAGCCTCGGGCATCCCCTGAGAGCATTTTTTGTGTTTAGGGTTAGACTTTTCATATGGGTCAAGAAGTCGCTTCGACGGATTGCCTCAACCTTCTTTATTTCCTTCACTTGGAGCCTTTATGAAACTCTCTCGCTTCTCTTTCAATGCCCTGCTTGCAGCATCTGTCGCAACAGGCTTGTTGGCCATCTCAGGCACAGCGATCGCGCAAACCAACATGAAGATCAGCATCTCGATTGCTCAGAACTCGCATCAAGGCATCGCCATTGACACCTTCGCTCGCGAAGTTGAAAAGCGCACAGCTGGTCGCTACAAAATTCAAACTTTCTACGCTGGCTCACTCGGTGGCGAGCGCGAAAGCATTGAATCCGTTCAACTCGGCACGCAAGAATTGACCTTCAGCTCAACTGGCCCCGTGCCGAATTTCGTGCCGAGCGCCCGCATTTTGGACATTCCTTTCTTGTTCCGTGACAAAGCCCATGCTCGCGCAGTGCTCGATGGCCAAATTGGTCAAGACATGCTCAAAGAATTCGAGCCTAAGGGCTTCAAAGCCTTGGCTTGGGGCGAAAACGGCGTGCGCCACATGACGAATAGCAAGCGCTCGGTCGTCGCTCCAGATGATTTGAAGGGCCTGAAAATGCGCACGATGGAAAACCCAGTCCACGTTGCGGCTTACAAAGGCTTTGGCATCGTGACCACGCCCATGGCTTTCCCAGAAGTGTTTACAGCTTTGCAACAAGGTACTGTGGATGGCCAAGAAAATCCGCTTTCAGTCATCATGGCTTCAAAGTTTGATCAAGTGCAAAAGCATTTGTCCCTCACCGGCCATGTGTATTCCCCAGCCATTTTCCTCATGAGCAAAGGCGCGTTTGACAAACTCTCAGCTGCCGACAAAACCGCCTTTTTAGAAGCAGCCAAAGAAGGCGCCAAAGCCGGCCGTGCCCGCGTTGACGAAGACGACGCCAAAGGCGTGACCGAGCTGCGCAGCAAGGGCATGACCGTGGTGGAGAATGTTGACAAATCCAAATTCATCGCTGCACTTGCACCCGTGAATGCTGAGTTTGAAAAGCAATTCGGTAAAGCGAATATCGACAAGATTCGCGCAGTGAGATAATCAAAAAACTTGCGCGATGCGCTATCAATAGAGTAGCAATCTGCGCAATAAATACACCGGCTAACCACTGATTGAGTGCTAAATCGGTGTATTTTTTATTCCAGAATGCTTTGATAGCAGGCTAAAACCACATGAAAACCGCCTTCCTCAAATTCGAGAGTTTCACCACCAGCTTAGCCACGCTCATTGCATGCCTGATGCTGGCGATTTCCGCCAGTCTAGGGATGTTTCAAATCATCACGCGCTTCATTTTGGAGCGCCCCGCTGAGTGGACCGAGGTGTTAATTCGCTTCTCGCTGATCTGGATGGTTTTTATGGGCATTGCAGCGGCCTTTCGTCAAGGTGCGATGGTGAGCGTGGATGTGCTCTATCGCTGGAGCCCGCCAAAGATGAAACGTGTGC
>JANMFP010000381.1:0-1973 GCA_031378135.1 Variovorax sp.
GGCGTATTGAGCCCCAGTTTGCGCGCACACTCAAGCACTTCCAAGCCATCGCGCCCCGGCAAGCTCAGATCCAAGAGCACCACATCCAAAGTCAACTGCTGCCAAAGCGCAAGCGCTGCCTCGCCATCGCCGCAAGACTGCACCAGCCAGCCCAAGCGCTTGAACGAGCGTTCAAGCGTGGTGCGCATGGCGGGATCGTCTTCAATCAATAGCACTTTCATTTCAAGCATCGTAGCGCGAACGAGGGTTCGCGTTTCCCCTAGTCTCCAAAGCCGTTTTTGACAGGCAAACGACAGTCAAATCGCGCAACATCAACTGATCTATTTTTTCTAAGGAGTATTTCCATGCGTCGCGACGAATTCCTCAAATCCCTTTTGGCAGCAGCAGCTGCCGGTAGCCTGCCCAGCATCGCTAGCGCAGCCACCACACTCAAGATGATGATCCCGGCCAACCCTGGCGGCGGCTGGGACGGCACAGGCCGCGCCTTGGGCAAGGCTTTAACGGAAGCCAAAGCGTTTGATGCGGTACAGTTTGAAAACAAAGGCGGCGCGGCAGGCGCGATTGGCTTGGCGCAATTCGTCAACAGCGCCAAGGGTGATCCCAACACCATGATCATGATGGGCGCAGTGATGCTCGGCGGTATCATCACCGGTAAACCACCTGTGAACATCACACAATGCACACCGATTGCTCGCATCACGAGTGAATTCAACGTGTTTGTCGTGCCTGCTGCATCGCCATTCAAGAACATGAAAGACGTGGCCGAGGCCATGAAGAAAGATCCAGGCAGCGTGAAAGTTGGCGGTGGCTCACGCGGCTCCACAGAGCACATTGCAGCCAGCATGATGGCGCGCGCGATTGGCGTGGATCCCAAGAAGGTGAACTATGTGCCTTTCCGTGGCGGCGGCGAAGCCGTAGCGGCCATCATTGGTGGCAATGTGAGCTTGGGTGGCTCTGGCTACAGCGAATTTGCTGAGCACATCAAATCCGGCAAGATGCGCGCGATTGGCGTGACGAGTGACAAGCGCATCAAAGGCATTGAGGTGCCCACACTCAAAGAGCAAGGCATTGATGTGATTTTGGGCAACTGGCGCGGCATTTACGGCGCGCCTGGCATCACGGCAGCGCAACAAGCCGAGCTGATCAAAGCCGTTGTGGCGGCCACCAAGACGCCTTTCTGGCAAGCGGAATTGGACAAGCAAGGCTGGACTTCTGCCCTGCTCACCGGCAAAGAGTTTGGCGATTTTGTGGACAACGACTTCGCCAACCTGCGCGGTACGATGTATCAAGCTGGCATGATTTAAATCGTCTGATCCTAGAGAGCTCCCATGACCCATCCCCGCACAGAAATCGCCTTGAGTCTTGCATGCATTGCTACTGGCGCAGGCATGGCTTGGGGCGCGAGCAGCATCTCTTCGGAGGCTGGCTATTCGGGCGTGGGGCCGAATTTCTTTCCGTGGGTTGTGTCTGTGGTGCTTTTTGTGTGCGGTGTGCTGCTGCTGATTCAAGCACTTTCTGGCGGTTTTCGCGGACGGGAAGCGCCTGAGGGCGCGGCACGCGGCGATTGGATCTCGTTTGCTTGGATCAGCGCAGCTTTGCTTCTCAATGCATTGCTCATCACACACATCGGCTTTATCGCGAGCTGCAGTTTGGCTTTTGTGATTGCGGTGCGCGGCTTGCATATCTCACAAGGCCGGCCACGCGCGCCGTTGTCAAATTGGGTGAAAGATGCTGCCTTAGGCTTTGCGATCAGCGCACCCGTGTTCTGGCTGTTCACCCAAGTGCTCGGCGTGAATTTACCCGGCCTCACCAACACCGGCTGGATTTAAATCATGGATATTTTTAATGCATTGATGGCGGGCTTTGCCACGGCGATCACGCCGATGAACTTGCTCTGGGCGTTTCTCGGCTGTGTCATTGGTACAGCCGTGGGCGTGCTCCCCGGCTTAGGCCCTGCGGTGGTGGTGGCGATG
>JANMFP010000390.1:0-3161 GCA_031378135.1 Variovorax sp.
CACGGATTCCATACCGAAGGTGCCACTGCCTGGGATGAGGGCGACGCTCTTGGCTTTGTACACACTCTTGAGCATGCTGGAAATATCGCGCATCACGCCGCCAAACTGGCCGCTCATGTGGTTGAGCGAGCGGTCGGTGTAGACGACAGAAAATTCCAGCAAGCCGCTGGGGTCAACATTGGGCAGTAATCCGGGCATGGCAGTCTCCTTCAGGAACAGCAAAAGGGCAATCAGATTAGCACAGCCCTCGTTTTACTGCACAGCCGTCTACCGCATCACTTTGATACGCTCACGTGCTGTGGCCAAGCGCTCATCCAATATACCGCCGATGAAATCTGCCGAGGCCACGCCTTCGATGCGCGGCGCGATTTCTTGGCCATCGCGGCCCAAGAAAAGCAAGGTGGGTGTGATGCTGATTTTCAGCTGGGCGCTGAATGCTGCAGGGGTGATGCGCTGTGCTTTGAAATCTAGCAGCGTGCGGCTGCGCTCGTTGATCATGAACTCGTAAGAGGCCACGCCTTCGCTTTGCATGGGGATCAAATAATTTCGGCGCAGCAGCTCACACCACGGACAGCCAGGCAAGCTCACCATGAGCACCCATGGCGCGCCGCGAGCTTGTGCGGTGTCTGCGAGTTGACGCAGATCAGCAGGCCATGGAAGAAGTGGTTTTTTAGAGCTATTTTGGGCTGTAGCCGGCAAATAATATGCGCTGAGTGCTATTAAAGATATAGCGTTTAAAGACAAAGAGCGGCGCTGCATCACAGTGCGCACCGCAGCAAAATATCAGCCAGCTCGCGCGGGCTGCTGACCATCGCATCATGCCCGGTGTTCATCACCACGAGGCTGGCTCGTGGCAGCCAATGGCCATCCCAAGTGGCGCTGCTTCTGGCGCGTTCGCGGCTGACGTTGATGGTGGCCAGTGGGGGATGGATGCAATCGATGAAGGTGCGCGGCACGGCGCCTAAGCGCGCCATATCAAATTGAAGCGGCTCGGTATAGGGCGCAAAAGGATGGGGCGTTTGGCGGCGATTGACCCATTGTGCATCCGCGCCTGCCAAGCCAAAAACGCTGGCATCTGGCGGGTTCAATGCATTGAGCGGATGAAGCGCAGCGGCGGCGATGCGTGCGCTGCGTGTGGCTTGCGCGTGCTTATCGCCCCATGCCTCACCCGGCTTGGGAATGCTGGCATCCAGATAAACGAGATGACAAAGACGATTCGATTGCGCTGCGAGCAGACGATCCGCAACACCTGTGACGACCATGCCGGCGTAGCTGTGGCCGACCAAGACCACATCTTGCAGCTCTTCAGCTTCGATGAGGTTCACCACATCGCTGATATGCGTTTGCAGTGTGATCTCAGGCGAGAGCAAGTGCGCGCGCTCGCCAACCCCCGTGAGCGTGACGGCATGCGCGGCATGGCTGCCTGAACGCAGCAGCGGCAACACGCGAGACCACACCCAAGCGCCGTGCCAAGCGCCGTGAACCAAAACGAAATTCGCCATGCGATGACTCGATCAATGATGAGCTAAAACCCTATTTTGCTTCCAAACGATAATAAGCTATGTTTTTTGATAAAAATCGATACATTGCCGGCATGTTTACTGTGCGAGTAGCTATGAAATTGGTAGCATTGGTTGCTGTGATAGCTGGCTGCACGCCCGCTTTCAATTGGCGCGATGTGAGCTTTGACCAAGCTGGCGTAACAGCGCTTTTGCCCTGTAAGCCAGATCGCGGCACGCGCGCTGTGCAGTTGGGCGGGCAAGCTGTGCAGATGAGCATGGCAGGCTGTGAGGCAGGCGGCGCGATGTTTACGGTATCGCTCGTGCAAGCGCCTACAGAGCAGGTCATCCAACAAATCGCGCAAGATTTGCAAGAAGGCAGCAAGGCTTCGCACAGCCGCCAGCTGTTCCATGGTCGCTATGTCGCGCAAGCGGCGATTTATGGGCAGCCCAGCGAAGGGCGCGATGGGCCAGGAGCGCTCTCAGCCCAAGCGGTGGAGACTTTTCTGAGCAACTTGAAAATGGCTGGCGCGAAATGACTGAACATGACATGCGTCAAGTGAACAACGCATCCCAAATGGTTCCCAAGCTCACACGCGCCATGGCCGTGCAGGTTTTCCTGGCCTTCGCGCTGGCTTACTTCATGTCGGCTTTGATCCGCTCCATCACGGCCACGCTTTCGCCCACGCTCAGCCAAGAATTCACGCTGACTGCTGGCGACTTAGGGCTTTTGGCGGGAGGCTATTTTCTCGGTTTTGCACTCACCCAATTGCCATTGGGCCGCTGGCTGGATACCTATGGGCCTAAGCGGGTGATTTTGAGTTTCCTGAGCGTGGCTGTGTTGGGCTGCGTGGCTTTCGCTTTTGCCCCGAATTTCGTCGGGCTACTGGCCGCACGCGTGCTTTGCGGCGTTGGTGTGAGCGCTTGCCTGATGGCGCCACTGACCGCGTATCGCCTCTGGTTCAAGCCTGAAACCCAATTGCGCGCGAGCTCTTGGATGCTGATGACGGGCTCGCTGGGCATGGTGGCTTCTACCTTGCCTGTGCAATGGTTGTTGCCGCAAACCGGGTGGAGGCCTATTTTTGGGCTGCTGGCTGGCATGGTGTTGATGGCGATGCTCCTACTCGCCTGGCGTTTGCCGAACGTGGCGACCAAGCAAGACACATCGCAAGAGGGCTTGCTGGCCAGCTATCGCGATATTTGGCAGCACGCTTACTTTCGTCGCCACTTATGGCTGGGCTTTTTTAGTTATGGCGGGCTGATGGCGATGCAAACGCTGTGGGCTGGCCCGTGGATGGTTCAGGTCAGCGGCCTCACGGCAAGCCAAGCCGCAACGGGGCTGTTTTGGCTGAACGTGAGCATGTTGTTCACGTTTTGGCTCTGGGGCAGTTTGAATCCGACCTTGAGCGCGCGGGGTTGGCATGCCGACAAGTTGATCAGCTTGGGCATGCCTTTGTCTCTGTTGGCATTGGCGCTCATTATTGCGCTCGGCACGGAGGTGCGTTGGTGGCATTGGGCGATGTTTTGCATGGGATCGAGCTTTATGTCGCTCGCCTTGCCGGCGGTGGGCATGGTGTTTCCGAAGGCGCAAGCGGGCAGAGCGCTTTCGGCTTATAACTTGGTGATTTTCTCGGGTGTTTTTGTGGTGCAGTGGGGCGTGGG
>JANMFP010000425.1:0-2361 GCA_031378135.1 Variovorax sp.
TCTGCTGATTTGGCCCGCGAGATGGCAGGCCAGATCGATGAAGACTTGATCGTCTGCGTCTTTGCAGGTGTAGGGGGCTTTGGGGATGGGCTCGTGGGTGATGTGAGCGGATTGATCGAATGCGCGCAGGATGTCGGCTGCTGTTTTATCGTAGAAGGCCAGTTTGGCAGCAATGTGCGGATAGGCAAGCACCCGCTCCAGCTCGTTGCGCATGTGGGCGGTGGCGATCCAAGTTAATTGCTGGGTGGCTATTTTGTCGCGCAGCTCGGCTGTTCTGGGATCGTTAAATAGAAAAAGATCGAGAGTAATATTGGTATCTAAGACGATCAGTTTGGCCGGCTCATGAAGAGGCACTTGAGGGTGAGGGCTGCTGGACATAGAATGAGTTTTGTTAAGACGAGCTAATGATGAATACCCATGACGAATTAGACGCTAGAAGCTTTGCGATGCATCGACTGATCACGCAGAAAATTGAGCGCGATCCATCATTGATGCAGATTCCTGCCAGCAACCTCTCTCGCTGGCAGCAGGATGTATGCGCCAACAGTCAGGCTTATATTTCGGCTTGGCAGGCGTTGCTCAGCCAAGGCTTGGACGCGAGCTTGCGTGTGGCCACAGAAGATTCCGAGTATGCGCGAGCGATGCGGCAATGCTCTCCGTTTGCAGGTGTATTAACGCCCGCCGAGCGCTGGCAGTTTCTGCGTGACTGGAAGGCGCAACATGAGGCGTGCTGATCTCGAACACATTATTCGTGCGGCAACTTCGATTGCAAATGTGTACGAGATTGTGGTTGTGGGCAGCCAAGCCGTACTGGGCAAGTTTGAAAGTGCACCCGCCGAACTTTTGCAATCGATGGAAGCGGATGTTTATCCCTTGGAGCGGCCGGATTTGGCGGATTTGATTGATGGCTCGATTGGGGAGCTATCGCCATTCAACATGACTTACGGCTACTATGCACAAGGCGTTGGGCCAGAAACAGCAATTTTGCCAACAGGCTGGCTGGAGCGGCTCGTGAAAATTCAAAACGCCAACACGGATCTAAAAATCGGCTGGTGCTTAGAGCCGCATGATTTAGCGGTTTCAAAATTAGCTGCAGGCCGGGAAAAAGATTGGCCTTACGTGCGTACCCTGCTCGACCATCAGCTGATTGATGAGAATACTTTGCTCGCTAGGATTGAGCAAACGCCAAGAATCCCAGCGGACAGGCAAGCCTTTCTCAAACGCTGGGTGAGCTCTGAAAAGCGTTAAAGCCTGTGGCGTCTCTTAATGTTAAGGACGCTATGAGCTGTGCAGCGTAGAGCTGCCAAGGATATCGAATAGTCCCGTGGAAACCTGCAAGCAAACTCTCTTTACCTCCATCCAATCATGCCACTGAGGATGCAGGTTTTTGTATTCAGAAAGCTCGGTTTCTTCTAAATCAAAGGGCAGTGGTTGTGCGAGCTGGATGTGCAATTGTTGCAGCGCAGACTGTCCATTGGGTTGCGGATAAATAGAATCGAAGAGCGACAGCGCGGCACTGATCTGCGTGGCATCCATGCGTGAAGCTAGAGCGACGAAATCTAAATAATCGCGAGTTGCGTTGCGTTTCAGAATCAAAATGCCTTTGATACGCAAAATTTCAGCAAGGCTAGGTATGCGGATGCGCTGCCCAGATGCTTCGATTTCAGTGATCTCTAATGGCTGCTCTCGGACAAGTTGGCGAATACCTGTTTCGATGCCATCCAAACTACCCAGAATCAACACGGGGCGTTGAACGCGAGCGGTTTTCCAGCCAGCAACAGACTCAAGCTGTTCAAGAATAGCGTCAAATCGCGGCTTGAGATCGGTGAGCACGTGATCGGCATCGCGGGAAAACCGATGCGAGGCATGGATGGCTGAGGCTGTACCACCCACTAAAACAGCCTGAGGCAGCAGCGTTTGCAATCGCGCCGCAGCGGACAAAACTTGCTCCCATTCTGGCAAAGCTCGCTCGGGAAGATGCTTCATGACATAGATTCGGCTGGCAAATGCGATTTTGCATAGCCGAGCCAAAAATAATGGCGCTGGGATGCAAATTCATTGCTTCGCGCGCTGCACAGCTGGATCAACTTTTGAAGCAATTGAGGATGCTCGATCACTTGGCTGCGCAATTGCTGCCAATCTTGCCAGCCGCCTCGCTCAATGATGTCGTCCATCGCAGCGAGGGTTAGGTTTTGATGGTTGAGATGCCGATGGTTCATGAAGCCTAGATTTTGCCGCTATTGCGCTTGCGCATCAACTGCAGGCACTTTACGGCCTTGGATATCAAATCGGAACAAACGGCACTCAATCGGGCCGTTCCACAGCGGCACGCGGCGCGTCTCTTTCAGGCGCATTTTGCCG
>JANMFP010000045.1:0-2855 GCA_031378135.1 Variovorax sp.
GTTGATCTCTGGCACCATGATGAGCACTTGGGCTTTCTCGTCTTCTGCCAACACACGCGCCACGCTGCGTAAATACACCTCAGTTTTGCCGCTCCCTGTGCTGCCAAACAGGAGAGCAGGTTTCTCGGCATTGTTTGCAGAGAAGAATTGATCGATTGCCGCCCATTGCTCTGCGCTGAGTGCGACTGAATCTGCAGCATTCTCTTTGTCCTCGCTCGCCGCCTCAAGCTGAGATTTGCGCTTCAATCGTTTGGCCAGTTGCAAGGCATCCAACTCGCGCAATTGCGGCGGCAGCGCAGCGAGTGCGACTTCGCCTAAGGAGCGCTGGTAATAACGCGCAGTAAACCCAATCAACGCTCGCCATGCGGCGTTAAGCGGCGCGATGTCGGCAAGATGGCCTTCAATGGCTTTTAGCTTCACATCGGGCGCGCTGTTCCTGTGCTCTGAATCCTCACCCCAAACAATCCCCAGCACCTCGCGCTTGCCGAGCGACACGCGCACCAAGCTGCCCGCAGCAAGCGGCTGCGCATGGGAATAGCTCAGCGTGGGGGGCAAATCGCTGTGTGCCGGAGCGGCCACGGCCACCTGCACGATGCACGAGGATTGCGAATCTATAGCCATGTTCGTCTTAGGGTGTATTTCTCAGAGTTTTATGCGAAAGCAGAGCTAAGTGCTTGATCTGTCATGGAATTGTCATGTGTCCCTGTGTTCTGTGGATAACTTTGTTGATATCCTTGTTGGACGATGCGCAAACCCGCATGAAATAAGGCTTTGTACAGTTTGCCTGAAAATCCAGCAGAATCAGAATATCTATATAAATCAATCACTTACGAACGCTACAGCTATCGTAGCGGAGCGAGTATTAACGCATGCAATTTTTTGCAACGCAACACAGCTTTTGTGCATAAGTGATCCAAGTTTCGCTCTAAAAATGCCCTGACAGATGCTAGCTGTCTTGCTACAAAAGCGATAGCTCACCGCGCGGGCGCTCGCATGGCGCGCGATTGCGTCTTCACAGCGTGCACCAGCGCGCTCACGTGCTCTGGCGGCGTGAATTGGCTGATGCCGTGGCCTAGATTGAAGATATGCGTCTGCCCTGCGCCTGCGCCCGTATGCGGCACGCCAAAATCAGCCAGCACCGCGCCCACTTCTTTCTCAATCGCCTCAGGCGGCGCGAAAAGCACATTCGGATCGATGTTGCCTTGCACGGCCTTGCCCGTGCCCTGCAAAATGCTGCGCGCAGCCCCGAGGCTACACGTCCAATCCAGCCCAATCACCTCGCAAGGCAAATCGCGCATGCTGTGCAGCCACAAGCCGCCGCCTTTGGTGAACACGATGCGCGGCACGATGTTCCCGGCTGCGTCTGTGCGCTTGAGTTGCGAAAGGACGCGCCGTGTGTAGGCCAAGCTGAACTCAGCAAACGCCGCATGCGCGAGCGCCCCACCCCAGCTGTCAAACACCATCACCGCTTGCGCGCCTGCATCGATCTGCGCATTCAAATAAGCCGCCACAGCGTTAGCATTCACTTCCAAAATACGGTGCATCAAATCCGGCCTCGAATACATCATGCTTTTCACCAGCCGAAAATCATCGCTGCCCCCGCCCTCCACCATGTAGCAAGCCAGCGTCCAAGGGCTGCCCGAAAAGCCAATCAGCGGCACACGCTGCTTGCCGTCCTGCATCAAAGCCTTGCGAATCGAGGAGACCGCATCCAACACATATTGAAGCTTGGCCATATCCGGCACAGCCAGCTTATCCACACCCGCCTCATCCCGAATCGGCGACGAGAATTTCGGCCCCTCCCCCGTCTCAAACGAAAGCCCCAAGCCCATCGCATCGGGCACAGTGAGGATGTCAGAAAACAAAATCGCGGCATCTAAATCGTAGCGATCCAGCGGCTGCAAAGTCACCTCAGTCGCGTAGTCGCGGTTCGTGGCCAGGCCCATGAAGCTGCCCGCTTTGGCGCGCGTGGCTTTGTATTCCGGCAAATAACGCCCCGCTTGGCGCATCAGCCACATGGGGGTGTAAGGTGTGGCTTGGCCCAGGCAAGCTTGGAGGAAAGTGGGGTTGAGAAGAGCAGAGAAATCAGAGGTCATGCTGCGATTATCCCTGCCCTGCATCACTTCAACCGACGCCAGCGATGCTTATCTTCAGCGCGCAGATTTGCAGCAGGATCACTGAAGAACACCGCGCCGCTGCGCTATCACTTCTGTTGCACTCACCGCGCCAGCTTGATGCCCCCAGCTTGTGCGGATGTAAGTGGCTACTGCGGCAATGTCTTCATCGCTCAACACATGCACGAAAGGCGGCATGCCATAGGGGCGCGGGTTGCCTTGGGTGGCGGGAGCATAACCACCCGCAAGGATCACGCGCACGATGTTGGCGCTGCTGGCGAGCGCGATGGCACGATTGTCAGCCAGGGCGGGAATGAGCAGCGTTTGCTTAGTCAAGGCATCGGCCTCTTTCACGCCTTGCCCATCTGCACCGTGGCATGTTGCGCAGTGCTGAGCATAGAGCGCTGCACCTTTTTGAAGTGACTGTGATGAGGCCTTCGTCGGCACTTTCGTAGCCATCGCAAGCACAGGCAGGCTTTGCAAATACGCCGCAGCAGCATTCAAATCAGCATCGCGCCAATACTGCGTGCTTTTCGCCACCACTTCGGCCATCGGCCCAAGCGCGGAGGCATTGTGTGTGGTGCCATTTTTGAGGAAAGAAACGATCTGCTCGCGCGGCCAGTGCTGCACGCCCGCCTCTTGCCTAGCATGCAGCGAAGGCGCGTAGCCATCTTGCATAGGCATGAGCGCGCCGGCGAGCAAACCATCGCTGCTCGCTGCGCCCAAAGCATTGCGCTGTGC
>JANMFP010000476.1:0-18802 GCA_031378135.1 Variovorax sp.
AATAGAAGGGCAGGTTCTCCCCAGCATATTCATAGGTACCGCTGTTGTAAGCTGATTGCAGCTCTTTGAGCGATGCGCGGCGCACGATCTCGATCAAATTGGCGGGGACACCAATGGCCAGCTCGCCAATGCGCATCATCACCACTTGCGTCACTGCAGTCGTCAATGGCAGCACGAGCTTAAAGCTGGTGCCTTTGCCTTCAGAGGTGGACGTCTCAATTCTGCCGCCGAGCGCCACCACTTCAGAGCGCACCACATCCATGCCCACGCCGCGGCCTGACAATTCGGTAATAGTGGCTGCTGTGGAGAAACCTGGGGTGAAGATCAAGTTGGCAGCATCTTGGTCAGCCAAAGTGGCATCATTGCCAATCAAGCCTTGAGAAATGGCTTTTTCACGGATGCGAGCGATGTTCAGGCCAGCGCCATCGTCGCGGAATTCAATGGATACGTCGTTACCTTCTTGGTGCAAGGTAATCACGATTTCACCGCTGGAGGCTTTGCCGGCTGCTGTGCGAGCATCGGCCGCTTCAATACCATGCGCCACGCAATTGCGCAGCAAATGCTCGAACGCGGGCGTCATGCGATCCAACACGCCGCGATCCATTTCAATCGTGCCGCCCAAGATATCGAGCTTGACCTGCTTGCCCGCATCTTTACCGGCTTGGCGCACCACGCGATACAGGCGCTCAGAAATGCCTTCAAACTCCACCATGCGAGTGCGCAGCAAATCGCGCTGTAAATCGCGGGTTTGGCGCGCTTGCATGACCAAATCATCTTCGGTGGATTCAATCGTGCGCTGGATGTTACGCTGCACGGTGGCCACGTCGTTCACCGATTCGGCCATCATGCGGGTGAGCTCTTGCACGCGGGTGTAGCGGTCAAATTCAAGCGGATCAAACGAGGCTTCTGTTTCTTTGGTCTGCTGCAATCGCGTTTGCATCTGCGATTCGGCCTGTACATCCAACTCGCGCAATTGCGAGCGCAATTTTTCCAAGTTGCCGCCGAGATCGGTGAGCGACCCACGCAACTGAGACAGCTCAGCCTCAAGGCGCGCTCGGGTGATCATCACCTCACCGGCTTGATTCATCAAGCGATCAAGCAACTGAGCGCGCACACGCACGGTTTGGCCCGGTGCGCTGCGCAGAGCAGCTGGAGCCACCATGCCCGCTGCCGCCATGGGCTGTAAGGGCTTCACGGCTGAAGATGGCGCGACTGAAGATTGTGCTGCAGTGACACCACTGGTCAGCATGGTTGCTGCAACGGGTGCTGCAGCTTGCGACGGCGCGGTTGCCTTTGTTGGCTCGTTGGCCAACGCAGGATTTCGCAGCACATCAAAGTTGTGCTGCATGCCATCGAGCTGCGCCATCAGTTGTTCGATATCGGCAGATTGCGCACCTTCATGCGGAATACTCTCTACGCTCGATTCCATACGGTGAGCGAGCTCGCCCAAACGCATCGCGCCGGCCAAGCGTGCGCTACCTTTTAACGTGTGCAAACCGCGCAGCACTTCGCCGCGCGCACTCATGTTGCTTGGCCGAGCTGTCCATTGGCGAAGTGCAGAGGCTGTAGCAGGGAAAATCTCTTGCGCTTCTTCTTCAAAGATCTCAAACAAATCAGGATCAAGTGCATCTACTGCATCAATTTCATCATCGAGCTCATCCTGGCCGATTTGGCGGCTGCGCACTGCGAGCACAGGCGCTTGCGTCAGACTGGCCAGAGCCTGGATAGGCGCTACAACAGGAGCAGGAGCAGGAGCAGGAGCAGGAGCAGGAGCAGGAGCAGCCACTACTTCGGCTTGTATCTCAGGCGCTTGTGTAGTCAGGGTAGCAATAGGCTCTGGAGCGCTAGGGGCGGGCGCAACGGAATCAATGCTGAAAGCAGAAGGCAAATCAAATGATATGGAATCAGGAGCATCCTGCGCAGATTCTATGCCGGCTACAGGTGGTTTTTCATCTAAAAATAGGGTGCTTTCTGGCTCATGGTCTGTGAGAGTGGTCGATGCAGACAGGCCAGACAGGGCGGATGATTCAGTCGATGCTGCAGGGAAAGGCGCTTGCATGCAATGCGCCAAATCAGCCTCGATCTGTGGCGAGTTGCTTTTTAAAATGCCCGCAGCGAATTGGTGAAGAATATGGCGAATATCTTCGGCAGCGCTCACAAATAAGCTCGCATGAACGTGAGGATCGTAATCGCTGTCCTCTTCGATGCGTTGCATATGCAGCAGCGTATTTTCCAACGAACGTGCCAGCCCAGACAATGCCGCGAAGCCTACAGTTGCGGAGCTACCCGCCAAAGAATGTGCAAATGCTACAGCGTCATTTGGCACTGTGGCATGTGGCTCCATCGCCCATTCAGCCAGTCCGTTGGCAAGGCGACGAGACCATTCATCAGCCTCGTTGAGATAGACGTTGTACAGAGGCAAGCTCACCCGCAGCGGCCCCACCGCTTTAAATTGTTCTTCAGCCGCATAAGCGCCCACGCCTGGCACGCCAATGAAGCTAGAGGCAGATTGTGAAGGTAAGACGGAGCTTGCACTTGCAAGCGTTGCCACACTTGCCAAGGCAGCAGCCCCTAGCGTGGCGGATCCATCGCCCAGATCAATGCCTAAATCATTGGGCTCAGCGCTCTTAGGGAGAGGAGAAAGCATCGCGGGTACGGTGGCCGTACTGTTGAAATCACTGCTGCCAGTTAATCCTGCTGGAGACAGGCCTTGAGGCATAGTTTGAAGCGTTGTGGCCATCGCAGTAGCAGCGTAGGTTGGCGCGATGGGGGATGCTGATACAGCAACAGGAACAGCGAGTTGTTGCAAGGCTTCTAAATCGATTGTGCTGATCGTGAAGTCGTCTTGATCTAGCTCTATAGGTGTGTCAAGAGCCAACACGTCATCAGAGGCGATCATAGGTTCGGCAAAGTTTTCTGCTGGCATATCAACAGAAGCCTGCTCATCGAGCGCCATCATGGCTCGTTCAAATTCAGCCAGCTCTTCGGCCGTGACCAAGGCTTGTTGCTCACTCTCAGTAGGCAACTCAATGCTTGAGCCAGCATCAGCCGTTATAGTGGTGAAGGATGCCGATGGAACTGGGTCAACAGCAGTCAACGGATCGCTTGGGCTCACATCGAAATTGAAATCCATGTCCAGATCAAAAGCAGCCTCGGGAGGCGAAAGCTCTGGCTCGGTCAATTGAACAGTCTTAAATTCGTCGACAGTTTCAGCAAGCGCAACAGGTGTCGCAATCGTAATGAGAGGCTCGGGCTCAAGCAGCATGGGCGCGGATGCCGATGCAGCGCTTTGATCGAGGTCGTCCAAGTGAAGCGCGAAATCAGGCTCAGGCAAGACGAGTTCTGGAAGTGACAATTCTGGCAAGATAAGTTCTGGTTGACTTTCGTTCGCGGGTGTCATCGCCAGCTCCAATGCCGGTGTGGCATCGAGCTGAGCATCTGATGTAATGGGTAAGAACTGGCCATTCAAGCGCAGAGCGTCTGCACTTCTTCGGAATGGAACTGCACTTCGTTGTTTGCCTCCGCCAGAGGCGATTTCTTCTATCCAAACTTGGTGCGCTTGCAAGGCTTGCTTAGACAATTCGCAAAGCTGGCTTGAGGCGGGCTTTTGCTCCGCCAGCCAAGCATTCATCACTTGCTCCATCGACCAAGCGGCTTCGCCAAACACATTGAGCCCCACCATGCGTGAGCTGCCCTTTAAAGTGTGGAAAGCACGGCGTAACGTGGTCATTTCGCCAATATTGTTAGGCTCGGCCACCAAAGCTTGGGTTGAATGAAGGCCGTTGCCAGCCACCTCACGGGCTTCTTCTAAGAAGATATCCAGAAGCTCAGGATCTACTTCTGCTACATCGACGATGACGGGCGCCGCTGGCGATGTCGCTTGGGGTGCGAGCGCAGCTAGAGCGCCAGTGGCAGCGACTGATGCCGCCATCGGTGTTGTGGCTTCAGGATTGAAACTTGCATCGCGCGTTGCAGCTGGAGCAGCAGAAATCTCTGGTTCTTCGGCCAATGTGCGGCCCATCAGCGGCTTGAGCTCACCTTCTGCTTCATCAAACACAAAAAGCTTTTTGGCCAGCACAGGCTGATAACTCAGCATATCTATTAAGAAACCGAGTGCACCGAGGTTGTTTCCTAGTTTTTCAAACGTACCCGTCGTCCGGGCGCGCTCGACATCAATTTCTGTCACGAGAATCTGCTCTACGCTCTCTCGCATGCGCGTCACGGCATGTTGCGCATGATCTAGGCCAAGCACAGTGAGCACACCGCGCATCTGCGTCAGCTTGCCAGGCACATCGCTCAGAAGCACTTTGTCTTGCGGATCTCGAAAGAACGCATCCAACATTTTCTCAAGTTCAGCTAAGGTGAATTTGAGTTCGCCCACCACAGAGCCCATCGTCTGACGATCACTCACCCTGCGATACAGCTCTTCCATCCAAGATTCGAGTGGCTGGCTACTTGCGCCACCGCGCGCCATTTGCACACGTTGCGCCAAATGCCCCATGCGATTAGATTGCTGCTTGTCTTCAGGGTCAAAGTCTTCAAAGCTGGCCTCGAGGTACAAAATCGCCGTGGCGACTTCCATGCCGAGAGTTGGCTCAGGGGGTCTTTGTTGGCGCGCTGTGCTGTCAACTACTTCATTCAAGGCGGTGATCAAACTTTGGCCTGTCGTGGGCAATAGTTTGGCAATCGAATCCACCAGCAAAGACATCTGATCTTGCACGGGCTTGGATTTGCTGATCTCGCCTGCTGTAAACGCAGACCAAGATTCTTTGAGTTGGCCGATTCGTTTTCGTGCTTGAACCAACAGAGTAGGATCAAAGTGACCGTAGAAACTCTTGGTGTAATCGACTGGAATATGGCTGGCCAGCCCATAGACCATTCTTACCTCGCCAAGCAATGGCGTCATACCTTGCGGATTGGCTTGTGCGCAGAAAAACAGCAGATCTTGTGCCAGGCGTTCTGGCGCAGATAAGTCGCCTTTGATGTGCATGGCCAATTGAATCAAGAGGCGTGAGACAGTTCGTTTGAAATGCAAATCTGGCTTGAGTGAGCCAGTAGCTACAGCTTCGAGTGCGCCAGCAGCAATACGCCAGAACACGCGGAAATGATGATCGACGGGGAGCTCAGTTTGATTTGCTAGGCCAGCACTGAGCTGAGACAATTCACCACAAGCGCCTGTATCGGCCGCTTTGACGACCATCAATGCAGATTTATCGAAACGCGCGCGGAAATTGGCATCCATCGTCAAGGCTGGCGCGCCAATATCTTGTACATCGCGCCATTGCCAAGGCACAGCCCACAAATCAGCAGGGTGTACGCGGGTAGCACCTGCAAGCTCCTGTACGTCAGCATATTGGCTGAACAGCTCTACAGCAGATGGTTTTTTGCCAACCAGCAAAGCTTCTAAATAACCCAGCAATGCAAAGCTGGCTCGCTCTAGCTTGCCTGCGGCAAGATCCGTGCACAGTTCAGGCTTTACAACGAATTTCTGAACTGCACCCTCCATGCCACGCAGCATGGAAGCAGGTGAAGTGAAGCCCACCATTTCCAGCGCACCCACTGATTGGTGCAGTTGCTGGCGCGCAATGCGCAGTTGACTGGCATCAGCCGCATTCAGATCAGAACCTTTGGCCAACTCTGCATCACGCACGTAGCGACGTAATGCCTTTGTGGCGGAATCCAGAGATTTGCGCAACTCATCGAGCACCCAAGCCAAAGGGCCTAGGTCGTTGACACCAATATCATTGGCAGCGCCGGCGGATGCGTTGGGAGATGTAGCCATGGTTGAAGTTCATCCTGTTGCGTTGCGCGTCAACCGGGTTCATGCCCACATGGGCCAGAACCCGGAGGCGATCAGCCAATTTTGAATCGTGAAACAGATTGGCGCAACTCTTCCGCCACACGAGACAAATCTCGCACCTGTTGCACCGTTGAGCGTGTACCTTCACCGGTTTGCTCTGTCACCGCAAAAATGTGCTGAATATTGCCAGCCACCACGTTTGCAGAATCAGCTTCGCGGGAAGCAGATTTAGAAATGTCTTCAATCAGTTCAGCAAGACGTCGAGACACCGAGTCAATCTGCACCAGTGCTGTACCGGCGTTATCGGACAGCTTCGCACCTTCCACCACGCCCTGCGTGGAGCGTTCCATAGCGGCCACCGCGTCTTGTGTGTCAGTCTGAATCGCTTTCACGAGTGCCGAAATCTGTTTCGTCGCTTCGGCGGAGCGTTCAGCCAATCGCTGCACCTCTTCCGCCACCACTGAGAAGCCTCGTCCTGCTTCACCGGCAGATGCTGCTTGAATTGCCGCATTAAGAGCCAACACGTTCGTTTGCTCAGTAATATCTGAAATCAGCTCGGTGATCTCACCAATCTCTTGTGAGGATTCACCGAGCCGCTTAATTCGCTTGGAAGTATCTTGAATCTGATCGCGAATGGCATTCATACCACCGATGGCGTTTTGCACCGCTTGCAAGCCGGATTCAGCGGCAGACAGCGATTGGCGCGCCACTTGAGCAGATTCTTGCGCTTGACCAGACACTTCGTTAATTCGGCCTGCCATTTCCAGCACCGACTGACCTGTTTCGCGAATTTCGCGCAGCTGCTCTGTAGATGCCGCAAGCAGCTCGGTGGATGTACTTTCCACCACTGCTGTGGTTTGTGCCACACGAGTTGCTGTGTTTTGCACGTTACCTACCAGAGAGCGCAACTCTTCCACCGTGTAGTTCACAGAGTCAGCGATTGCGCCCGTGATGTCTTCCGTCACAGTGGCTTCTTGCGTCAAATCACCCTCAGCGACCGATTGCAATTCGTTCATCAAACGCAAAATAGCGGCTTGGTTGGCGTCGTTGATTCGTTTGGCTTCTTGCTCTTGGCCCTCGGCCATCAAACGCTGTTGCTCAGCAACTGCTTGACCTTTACGGCTTTCTGCCAGCTGTACGCGCGCCAAGCCGAGACCAGCGAGAATCGCAAGCAAACCCATCAAGCCCAAGACGATCAGCGGGGCAACGCCCAGACCAGTTTGGCCAGACAGCCGAGCTTGCAAGTCTTCCAACTGGCGGCGCAGTGGCTCAGAATCGCTCACGATGGCCGATTGCGCTTCACGAGCAGACACCAAGCCTTGCAAGTTACCCAGAATCGCACCGGCTTGGCCGCGCGTTTCTTCATATTGCTTAAGCAGAGCTTCCAAACGCTCTCGAGTTTGCGGATCTTTGGCAGCAGCCAAGCGCAGTTCAGGGCTGCCTTCAAGCAGGCCTTGGGCGATTTCTTTGAAGGAGTTCAAATCTTTGCCGAGCAAGAACACGGCTTCTGGGCTCACGCCCTCCATCGTCAAGAATTCATTGGCAGACTTACCAATACGCTGGGTCAACATCACGAGTTGGCCGGATGCAGAAATTTCAGCCGCTGGCGCATTTTGTTGCAGTTTGAGAGAGGAAACTGTTTCTGCGACTTCGAGTAGATCAGACGATTGACGATTGATGGTACGCAAAGCGCTACCCACCTGCGTCAAAATCTTTTGTTGCGAGAGCACAGTGGCTGCGTTTTTCTCAGCGCGATCAACCAGAGGAATGGCTTTTTCCACATCTTCGACCACAACTGGAGCGACTTGCGTGAGCCGTAACTCAGCGTCGCCACCTTTCAGACCACGCACGTTTTTAGCCAGAGCTGCCGAGCTTTCAGCCACCTCGGTAAACGCTTGCGGCGAACCCACCAAGGCTTGAGACACAGATTTAGCTAAACGCTGTGACTGCATCAGCGATTGACCCGATGCACCCACTTGGCGTGCCACGTTATCAGCTTGAGCAAGTGCGAAAAACATCACCGCCAAGAACACAACCAAAGCGACAATGAGCATCACGGTCAGAATACGACGGTGCTCCGCAGGATCTCGCGATCCCAATAGAGGTAAAGTCACTTGATCGCCTGTATCGGCAGCCGGCTTGTTGCTATCTGCTAACAAACTGTTGGCTTGCGGGCGTTCGGCACTAGGAATATCTTGCTCTATCGCAAAGGCTTCCTCGGCAGTCAAGCCGACTTGCGAGAGGATAGACGCTTCAGCCGATGGCTGGCCACGTTTGAACAGGCTAGAGATACGTTGTGCTATTGACATGGTGAGGGCCTCGAAGTGGTTCTGGGCTTAGAAAAAACAGGAAATGGCATATCAGACTCAATGCGTGGCAAATGAGGCGATACCAAGGAATTCAGGAGAACCGGCAAGCTGTTGCAAATCTAGCTCAACCCAAGATTGGCCAGACTTATCAACATATTGCGCAGACATGAATGCAGGAGAGTCATCAGGCGCAGCATCGCGCGAAACAAAATCAGTGACGCCGCGCAAGCCGCTCAGGCGATCAATCAAGATAGCGCAATTGACTTCTAGCGCGCTGTTCAAAGCAATCAATCGCGCTTGCTCTCGTATGCTGCCGTCAAAGGCGCGTTGGATTGCGGTACCTGAGACAAAGCTAGCTAAATCAACAATGCCAAACAGGCCGCCACGCAAGTTAGCTACACCCATAAACCAGTTTTGGGTGTAAGGCACTTTTTGCACGCTTGTAACAGGAAAGATTTCACCAGATTGTGCAAGTGGCAATAAAAATCGCTTCCCGCTCACCTCAACAGCCAACCAGCCGGCAGCAACACCTTCCGTTCGTGCTTGCTGCAGCCGAGCGGCCAATCGCGTTTGCAATTCTCGCAATGCTTGCCGATTTGCCATGGGATCGTGTCTTCCTGTTTATGCTTTTGGGTGAGCTATGACTTAAGCTTTAGCCGAGAGCCTTGATTTTGGCCATCAGCTCATTGGCATCCACTGGTTTAGTGATGTAGTCACGCGCCCCTTGGCGCATACCCCAAACACGATCAGTCTCCAGATTTTTACTGGTGCACATGATGATGGGTACGTCAGAGAACATGGGATCGCGCGAGATCGCGCGCGTCAGCTGGAAGCCATTTTGGCCGGGCATCACCACGTCCATCAAAATCAGTTCTGGTTTGTCTTCAGAGAGCTTCTTGAAGGCGTCGTCCGCATTCTCTGCGCTGCGCACGGAAAATCCGTTTTTGGTCAATAGATCTGTGAGATACATGATCTCGGTCTTGGAATCGTCAACGATGAGTACTTTTTGGATGGGCATAAGTGGCACCTGAAATCAATGGCGGTTAAATCTTGCCAAACTGCTGCACGGTTTGCAACAGCTGGTCTTTGGTAAAAGGTTTGGTTAAATATTCTTCACTGCCCACCATACGGCCGCGTGCTTTATCAAAAACACCGTCTTTGGAGGACAGCATGATGATGGGTGTGCCTGCAAAATGGGCGTTTCGTTTGATGATGGCGCAGGTTTGATAGCCATCCAAGCGAGGCATCAAAATGTCGCAAAAGATCAAATGAGGCGCGTAGTCGTTGACTTTCGCGAGCGCATCAAAGCCGTCTTCGGCCAGCATCACGTCGTGACCGCCTTGCTTGAGGAAGATCTCCGCGCTGCGCCGGATGGTGTTGCTGTCATCAATGACAAGCACCTTGAATGTGCTCAAGCTGATCTCCTGCAATTGGAATGGTTGAACTTCAAGATATGTATCACATTCGGTTACTGTCTCTAGGTTAACTTAAATTTGCACCATTTCAAAATCTTCTTTGCGCGCACCGCACTCTGGGCAGGTCCAATTCATGGGCACATTCGCCCAAGCCGTGCCTGCTGTGATGCCGTGATCGTCGGCTCCAGCGGCCTCATCGTAGATCCAGCCGCAAATAAGGCACATCCATGTTTTGTTAGCAGTTATCTCAGTCATGCTCCCGCGAGGCTTTCTTTAAATCACAATAAAATGGCTTTTACAGAAGTGTTGCATTGTATCTACACGCCGCCTCACCATGGCTGATGCGGATGCAACGCCGATAGATGGCAAAGTCCAAGGTCTGACTGGTCACCCAATAACGACTATTTTTGCGAAGTGATCTCATGTCATCTCTCCCCGACACCACCGCCGACCTTTCAGGATCTGACGACGAAGATGGTGATGATTCCCCAATTTGTGTGATGAGCTTTAATGTGATGGATGCCAGCGGAGCAGGCGGCTTGGCGGCTGATCAGATCGCGATTACTGCCTCTGGAGGGCATGCGCTGCCGGTGACGACTGGGATCATGATCCGCGATACCTCCACCGTTTTTGAGTTGATCGAGCTTGATGCCGATGCAGTGGAGAGCCAAGCGCGCACGATTTTGGAAGACATGGATGTAGAAATCTTCAAAATTGGCTTCGTTGGCTCACCCGAAGCTTTGGCGGTGGTGGCAGAAATTACCGCCGACTATGAAGAAATCCCCGTGATTACCCAGGTGACGCCACTTTCGTGGTGGGAACGCGACAAAATCGAGTCTTACCTGGATGCATTAACAGAACTTATCTTGCCGCAAACCAGTGTATTGGTGGGCAATTACGATCTTCTATGGCGTTGGCTCCTTCCCGAATGGAACAGCGAGAAGCGCCCTGGTCCGCGCGATATCGCTGCTGCTGCGGCGCAGCATGGCGTGCCCTATGTCGTGATCACGAGTGCCAATGTGCAGGTGGAATCAACCGATACAGTGGCTGCCTCGCCCGAATCGGTGGTGGCCACGATTTCGCTCAATCGCTATGAGGCGAATTTTGTGGGCGCAGGCGATACTTTTTCGGCCACTTTGGCGACCTTGCTGGCCAGCGGCGATGAATTGGCCGGTGCCGTGCGCGAAGCCAGTATTTATGTCAACCGAAGCCTGCTTGCTGCCTTTCAGCCCGGTATGGGAGCAGCGATTCCAGACCGGATGTTTTGGGCGCAAATAGAGGGTGATGAACAGGGAGATGATGAGGACAAGGAGCAGGAAGATACCGAGCAAGATATGCTCGGCACACCACCTACAAACACACGGCACTAGCCACAGAACATAAGATTTTTGAAGACACTATGGATTTGAACCAAAGCCTTTTTGACCGCGCTCAACTCAGTATTCCTGGCGGCGTAAATTCCCCAGTCCGCGCCTTTCGCGCAGTGGGCGGCACACCACGTTTCGTCAAACGTGCCCAAGGCGCCTATTTTTGGGATGCCAATGGCAAACGCCATATTGATTACATCGGCTCTTGGGGCCCGATGATTTTGGGACACGGCCATCCGGAAGTCGTCGATGCCGTGCAAAAAGCCTTGCACGATGGCTTTTCATTTGGTGCGCCTACCGAACGCGAAGTCGAACTGGCCGAAGAAATCTTGCGCCTCATGCCCAGCATGGAAATGGTGCGCCTTGTATCGTCGGGTACAGAAGCCGGCATGAGCGCGATTCGTCTTGCGCGAGGCGCGACAGGCCGCAGCAAGATCATCAAATTTGAAGGCTGTTACCACGGTCACGCGGATGCGCTGCTTGTGAAAGCTGGCTCGGGCCTTGCCACATTTGGCAACCCTACCAGCGCCGGCGTGCCGCCCGAAGTTGTGCAGCATACACTTGTGCTGGAATTCAACAATATTCCTCAGCTCGAAGAATGCTTTGCGCTGCATGGCCACGAGGTGGCTTGCCTGATGATTGAAGCGATTGCGGGTAACATGAACTTCATCCGTTCTACGCAAGCCTTCGCCAAACGCTGCCGCGAGCTGTGCACGCAATATGGCGCGCTCTTGGCCTTTGATGAAGTGATGACGGGCTTTCGTGTGGCACTCGGCGGCGCACAGCAAGTGCTGGGTATCGTGCCGGACATGACGGTGCTTGGTAAAGTGATTGGCGGCGGCATGCCACTGGCGGCGTTTGGCGCGAGCAAAGAAGTGATGAGCATGCTCTCGCCGCTTGGGCCGGTGTATCAAGCCGGCACTTTGAGTGGCAACCCGATTGCCACGGCATGCGGTTTGGCGACTTTGAAGTTGATTCAAAAGCCCGGCTTTTATGAGGCGCTTGGCGCTCGCACGCGCCGTATGGTGCAAGGTATGGGTGATGTAGCTCAAGCGGCTGGCGTGCCATATTGCTGCGATTCCGAAGGCGGCATGTTTGGCTTTTTCTTACAGCCACAGCTTGCGCAGAATTACACCCAAGCCGTGCAAACTGACACGGCGCTCTTCTCGAAATTCTTTCACGGTATGCTTGATCGCGGCATTTACTTTGCGCCCGCCTTGTATGAAGCAGGCTTTGTGAGCGCGGCGCACAGCGATGCGGATTTGGAAGAGACTTTTGCAGCGGCTAAAGAGGTTTTTGCGACGCTGAAATAGGAAGGCCTAGTCTTGAGGTGGCTCAGTTTCAGGCGATTGGCCATCAATGTAAAACCACTGAGCTGCTTCGCCCACACCTTCGCGCACAAAGCGGCTGATCTCATGCATGCGGCCGGCGCGCCCCGTGCTCTCTCGGTAGCGAGCCACGAATTCAACAATGCCTGCATCGCCTTGAGCTTGCGCATTTTTGACGTCGAGCCCAAGCCATTTCGTCGGCGGAAAATCGATCTCGCCGGGGGCTGCACTTCCGTGCCATGTGCTAAGCAAATAGTCGCTGAGCTGCAGAACATAAGCACTGTAGCGAGAGCGCATGAGCGCTTCAGGGCTGGGTGCGTGGCGTTTGGGGCTAGCGTGCAGGCCTGCATGCCACTGGCCGCAGCAATCGCCATAGGCTCGTGCGCTACCGCAGGGGCCTGTACTGCTACCGCAGGGGTCTGTACTGCTACTGCAAGGGCACTCGGCGCTGCTTGGCAAGCGTGATGCTGTGTTGTGTTTTTGTTTGGGAAAGCTGCGATGCGCCGTCATGGTCGGTCGCGCTCGTTTTGTAGCTCGCGCACCGTGGTTTGCACAGCGCGGGTACGTGTATCGATGATGCTGGCTTCGATATGGCTGCCGGCACCTGCGGGATTGGCGCGCATCCATTCTTGCGCGGCTTTGAGGCGATCCAGCGCCGCACCATAATCGAGCAAGGCTACAAAACTTTCCGCACGAGCGCGCATGCTGCGCAAGGTTTGCCCTTCTGCCTCATAGAGTGATGCCAGAGCTTCCCAAGCAGGCGCATCATTAGCTCGGTTGGCGACCCAAATTTGCAGTGCGTTGATGGCAGCGGAGCGATCTAAATTCGGCGCTCTGCGCGCGAGTTGCGCCCAAGCAAGCAGGGTGGGGCGCTCGCTGCTAAGCGTGGGCGATTTGCGCAACACCTCAAGTGCAGTGGTCGCGGCTTGCTGTGCTTCTACCGACGGTGATGGCGCAGCCAAAACACTTTCAATTACTATCAATTCAATAGCTGCTTGCGCATATTCTATGCCGGCTATAGCCTGATTTCGATCTGAAAAAGGCATAGAAATAAGTGTTTCACGCGCTGCAGTGGCGTAGCGCAAGGCTGCTGCAGCGTCGCGCTGACGGTGGCTGGCGAATGCACCGCCATAGAGCTGGGCGACCTGGCGGATTTTCGCGGCTGGCGTGGCGTTGGCAGGCAGTGGATTGCGCAGTGCCAAGCCAGCTTGCACAAGCTCAGCGCGCAGGCTATCGACGCTGCTGTCGGCAAGCAATCGGGCGCGAGTAGCAATGATGGCGTGCTCGGCCTGCCATCCCAGCGAAGTTGTTGTGAGCGAGGCTGCTGGAATCAGCTGCAAGCGCGATTGCATATCGCCCAAACGCTCAGAAGTAAGCGGGTGGCTGCGCAAGTACGGGAAGCTACCGTTGTCATTGATGCGGTTGGCATTTTGCAGCTTGTCGAACATGCCGGTGAAGCCGCGCACATCCATGCCGGATTCTTGCAAAATCGAAAATCCGATGCGATCCGCCTCGCGCTCCATATCGCGTGAAAAATTAAGCTGAGTCTGCACGCCCACGGCTTGTGAGCCAGCCAATACCGCGTTAGCAGCTTGAGGATTTTTACTGGCGGCCAGAGCACCCAAAATCATCGCGCCAAGCAGCCAAGGTGTTTGTTGGTTTTGGTTGCTGATCTGTCGCGCAATATGGCGCTGGCTCACATGCGTGAGCTCGTGTGCCAACACACTGGCCAGCTCGTCGCGTGTCGCTACTGCGCCGACCAAGCCGAGATGCAGCCCAAAATACCCGCCGGGCAGGGCGAAAGCATTGATGCTGCGATCCTTGCCGATCATGATCTCCCATGCCAGCTGCTCTTGCTCTGGCGAGATGTCGCCGCGTCTTTTAGCGGCGGCTAAGAGCGGCTGCCAAATGCGCTGCACGTAAGCACTGATCAAAGGATCATCGATGTAATCGGGATCGCGATAGATCTCGCGCGCAATCCGTTGCCCAATCTTCTTCTCGGTGCTCAAGCTCATCTCTTGCCCGTCGCCCAATTGCGGTAGCCCATCTGCTGCATGGCTGATGGGGTGGGATGTGAAGATGCTAAATGCTATCAAATAAATAGCAGCTCGCGCATATTTCTTGCCGGCTATTGGCCAAAAATGCTTCAAAATTTAACTTTCTATCAGTTTTCGATACGGCGCTGGTGTTTGTCAACCCGTATGATGCAAGAAATACATGAAGGTTTCGTAAAAATGAGTGACGCTATGCCAATTGATTCCGCTTTAACGCATTTTGACAAAAATGGCCAAGCGCATATGGTTGATGTAGGCGGTAAGGCGGCTACCCACCGCAGAGCGACTGTGAATGGCCGCATTGATATGTTGCCCGCCACATTGGCTCTGATTGCTTCTGGCAGCGCGAAAAAAGGCGATGTGCTGGGCATTGCGCGGATTGCAGGCATTCAAGCGGCGAAGAAAACAAGCGATTTGATTCCGCTTTGCCATCCTTTAGCGATCACCCGCGTGACGGTGGATTTCGCTTTAGGCGATACGGATGATCCACATGTGGCTTGCACGGCGACGGTAGAGACGATTGGGCCCACCGGTGTGGAGATGGAGGCTCTGACGGCATGCACGGTAGCGCTGCTCACAATTTACGATATGTGCAAAGCGGTAGATCGCGGCATGACGCTTCGCCAAGTGGCTTTGATGGAGAAGCACGGCGGGAAGTCGGGAAGCTTCGTCGCTCATCATTAAACGCAAACTAAGCACATTAAATGGCGGCTGACCCCATTTAATTCTGACCCCGTTTAATTCTTCCGTCTCAGCTCTTGCATGCGCTCTTCAAAATAGCTGCCCACCGTGTAGCGCTCGGACAACTTGATCTCGCGCCTTGGATGCAAAAATAAAGGCAGCGACACGCGGCTTCTCTTTGCGGCTTCGCCTGTTGGATTGAGCACGCGATGCTGGGTGCTTGGGTAATATTTTCCGCTGGCTTCTTCAAGCATGTCGCCAATGTTGACGATGAGGAGGCCGAAATCAGATGGCGCATCCATCCACACGCCGTCTCTTCCCATCACTTGTAAGCCCGGCTCGGTCGCGGCAGGCAAGATGGTGAGTAAATTGATGTCGGTGTGCGATGCGGCGCGGATGGAATCAGGTGCTTGGCTTCCAAGCAAGGGTGGGTAATGCAAGACACGCAGCAAGGTTTCCTCGCAATCGTCAATCATGCTGGCTAATGGCACACTGTAGTTGGTGCGGATCTCGTTGGGGGAGTTGTCTTCCACCCACTTGAGCAAGGTGGCGGCCAAGTCTTTTCCCAGCTCGTAATAACGGCTCGCAGCATCGCTGACTTCGCTGGGATAGCGACCCCAAGGAAAGAGATGAAAGAATTCTTTGTAATCCTTAACGGTTTGGCCTTTGGCTGTTTCGCTCACTACAGTGGAAAAATGCCCATCGAGTTTGATGGGATCCCATGGGTAATTCTTCGTCGCACCAGATTGAAAGAAAGCCAACCACTCGTCGTAGATGCCATGCACCAAATCGCTGGAAAGCGGGTGATTTTTGAGCACAGCAAAGCCTGTGCGATGCAGGCTTTCACAAAAAGCGCATGGCGCATCAGGGGACGCAAAATCAACGATGGGCAGAGCAGGATTCATTCTTGAAGCCATTTTTGCATCAGTGTATCTTCAAAGATTTTTAAAACGCGAGGCACATCGACAGCTATGGCTGCTCGCGCCAGTGGCATATCGGAGCCGAAACCACCTTGAGGAAAATCTAGTTCCAAGCGATCATGCAAAATCGTTTGCCCTTGGGCAATACTATCACTGACGCAGCGCAAGCGCCCTTGAGCGAAGTTGAAGAGCTCCGGATGCAAGAGGGCAAGGAAGGCCAATACATCGTGCCCAAAGCAGCCCGGATTCGCTTTCAAATCGGGATAGCGTGTGGCATAGAAATTGGCGTAAAAACGCACCGCATGCAACAACGCATCGAGCAAGGGATGCTGATGATGCGCTGCTAATTTTTCAAAAAGCGAAACCGGCACGATGACTTGGTAGGTCACGTCTAGGCCAATCATCGTGAGATCAAAACCTGCGGTGAATACTGCATCCGCAGCATGCGGATCGTTCCAAATATTGGCCTCGGCTACGGGCGAGACATTGCCACCCACACGCACCGCGCCGCCCATGAGCACGATGCTTTTGATGAGTTTGGGCAGCTTGGGCTCCAACGCCAAAGCGGCGGCAATATTGGTGAGCGGGCCTACGGGCACGATGGTGATTTGGCCGGGCTGCGCGCGTGCGCAGTCGACGATGAATTGCGCAGCATGCCGAGGGTCAGCTTTGGTATTCAACGACACCATTCGAGAAGGCAAATTGCCCAAGCCATCCGCGCCATGAATGAAATCGGGCGGGGCTTCAGTATGTTTGACCCGTGGCTGGCTGGCGCCTTGTGCGATGGGGATGCTGCGACCCGCTAATTGCGTGAGGTGTAGCGCATTCGCGGTAGCTTGCTGCGCTGTGACGTTGCCAAACACTGTGGTGATGCCGACCATTTCTATGCGCGGATGTGCCATCGCAAAGCACAGTGCCATCGCATCATCTACGCCGGGATCTGTGTCGAAAATAATGCGGTGTAGGGAAGATTCAGTCATAAATTTTGAGATCAATCACAGAGTCTATGCTGTGTTGTGCATGAATGCCAACACGTCTTCGCGATTCGGAATACTACTTTGCGCACCGAGCCGGGTGCAAGCGAGCGCCGATGCCGCGCTGGCCTCCTCCAAGCATTGCTGCATAGGCAAGTCACGCGCAAGCGCTGCGACCAAGCTGCCACAGAAGGTATCGCCCGCAGCCGTGGTGTCGATCACGTTGATGGCATAGGCCTTTTGCTTGAGCACATGCCCGTGGTGAAGCACCATGCAGCCTTGCGCACCGAGCGTAACAACGATGGTGTGAAGTGCGTATTGCTTGGCGAGGCTGTGCAATTGCGCGAGTACATCCCCTTGCGAGCCCGCCAACGTGTCGAGCTCGCCTTCGTTAACGATCAAAAGATCAATACAGCTGAGCAGTTCAGCGGGCAAGGCCTGTGCGGGCGCAGCATTGAGCACGAACTTTATGCCTTGCGCCCGCGCTGCTTGCGCGTAAGCCATCACAGTGGGTATAGGCGTTTCGAGTTGCATCAAAAGATGCGAAATTTTTGTGTTGGCGATGAACTCCGCAGGCCAATGCGCAGGCAGCAAATCCGCATTCGCGCCGGGCGCAACAGTGATGGCGTTTTCCCCCTCATCGCTCACGCAAATGAAAGCCGTGCCTGTGGGTTGTTGGCTACTTACCTTGTGCACTTGTACATTGGCATCAGCCAGGGATGCAAGCAGTGGTTTGGCGAAATCATCGTGGCCCAAAGCGCAAAGCATCGCCGTCTGAGCGCCACCCGCTCTCGCACAAGCCACCGCTTGATTCGCGCCTTTGCCGCCGGGAAAGGTTTGAAAATCCCGCCCCAGCACCGTCTCGCCCGGCGCGGGAATATGCCCCGCGCGAACGACAAAATCTACATTGGCCGAGCCTGCGACAAGAATCATCGTGATTTTCTGCTCATTTCAGCCGATAGCCGGCATAGAATCTACGCAGCGTGCTATATAAATCATAGTATGGTTTCGCATATTTAGCCTACATCTTATTTTATTCAATAACCCTCAGCGTATGAAGCGCCTTGAGAAATTGCCACGTTAAAAACTCACCAGAGTCGCCTACATCACATTCAGCATCGCATGAAGGCTTGGTTCGTTCTAAACTGAGCTTTATTCATCTTTGGATCACATCATGTCAATCATTCTTTGCGGTTTTCCCGTTTCTAACTATTACAACAAGGTCAAACTCGCTTTGCTTGAAAAAGGCGTGGCGTTTGATGAAGAAATGGTGATGACCCAAAGCGAAGATCCGGCCGTGCTTGCGGCTTCTCCGCTGGCAAAAATCCCCTTCATTCGCACCCCGCAAGGCGGCCTGTGCGAGAGCCAAGCGATTCTGGAATACATCGAAGCGGCTTATCCCCAGCCCGCGCTCTTGCCCGCTGATCCGTTTGCTGCGGCCAAAGTGCGCGAACTGTGCACGTTCATTGATTTGCATTTAGAGCTGGTGGTGCGCGATTTGTATCCACAAGCCTTTTTTGGCGGCACCGTGAGCGAAGGCACGCAGGCTCGCGTGCGCAAGCAGTTGGAGAAAAATATTCCTGCTTTCATGAAAATAGCTAAATTCTCGCCCATGGTGGCAGGTGGCGAGCAATTCACCATGGCAGATTGCGCTGCTTGGGTGAATTTGCCATTGGTCGGCATGGCAACGCGCGCCATTTACAAGCAAGATTTGCTTGTAGAGATGGGCTGCGATTACAAGGCCTACATCAAGCTCATCGGCGAGCGGCCATCGGCTGTGAAGGTCGCCGCGGATCGCAAAGAGGCGACGATCAAGGCGCAGGCTGCGGCGAAAGCCTAAAACTCATTCATTTCCCGCGCCGAACGCGCAGGATTTCATCCAAGATCAAGCAGACCGCGCCAATCGTGATGGCGCTGTCGGCGATATTGAAGGCGGGGAAGTGCCATGTGCCAT
>JANMFP010000533.1:0-4261 GCA_031378135.1 Variovorax sp.
AAAACGGATCTGGAGCACAGTCAGATGGTCTGTCCCAAATGCGGTCATCATCACCGCATTTCAGCGCGTGCGCGGCTTGATGGGCTGCTTGATCCGGAAGGCCGCTATGACATTGGTCAAGAGGTCATTCCCGTGGATGCGCTTAAATTCAAAGACAGTCGCAAATATCCAGAGCGCTTAAAAGCTGCGATGGAAGAAACGGGCGAAACAGATGCGCTGATCGTCAAAGGCGGCGCAATTCATAGCTTAGAGGTGGTCGTGGCTTGCTTTGAATTTGATTTCATGGGCGGCTCCATGGGCTCAGTGGTTGGAGAGCGTTTTGTGCGCGGCGTTCACACCGCGATTGAGCAAAAAGTGCCCTTCATTTGCTTCACGGCCACCGGCGGCGCGCGCATGCAAGAAGGCTTGCTCTCGCTCATGCAAATGGCCAAGACCAATGCAGCGCTCACGCGTCTGGCTAAAAAAGGTTTGCCCTACATCAGCGTGCTCACAGACCCTACCATGGGCGGCGTGAGTGCTGGTTTTGCCTTCATGGGCGACATCGTGATTGCTGAGCCCAAAGCGCTGATTGGCTTCGCTGGCCCACGTGTGATTGAAAACACTGTTCGCCAAACTTTGCCTGAAGGCTTTCAGCGCGCGGAATTCCTCGTCGAAAAAGGCGCGGTTGATTTCATCTGCGATCGCCGCGAACTGCGCGCAAAAATCGCTTCCGTTCTCGCCATGCTGCAGCGCCAGCCCGCTGAGGCTGTCTCTTGAATACTGCCGTGGTTCTCAACAATCTCCCCCTCTTTCCTTTGGGCTCGGTGCTCTATCCGGGCTCTGTGCTGCCGTTGCGTATTTTCGAGGTGCGCTATCTCGACATGATCCGCCGTTGTATTGAAAACGGCGCGCCGTTTGGTATCGTGAGCCTGAAACAAGGCCATGAAGTTGCGCTGCCTGGCCAGAGTGAAGCGTTTGCACAGGTCGGCACACTCGCCACGATCACGCATCACGAATCTCCTCAGCCTGGCCTTCGCGTGATTCGCTGTCTAGGTCAGCAACGCTTTCGCACCTCGCGAACTGAGCGCTTAAAGCACGGTTTGTGGGTGGCCGATGTGAGCTATCTGCCTGAAGATTCTGCGGTTGCAGTGCCTCATGAATTGATCAGTTGCCGCAGCTTGCTAGAAAGCGTTCTGGCTCGCATGCCCGCTACAACACAGGCTGATCTTTTTCTTGGCGTAGCAGATGATGAAAAGTTATCCGATTGCAGCTGGCTGGCCAACCGATGGTGTCAGCTGCTTCCCATCCCGTTAGAAATGAAGCAGCGCCTTCTAGAGCTCGATAGCCCGCTGATCCGCTTGGAGCTGGTGAGCGATCTGCTAGATAAGCTTGGCCTCAGCTCTCAAAGTGCTGATTAGTCACTATCATTTCAATAGCTACCTGAGCATATTCTATGCCGGGCACATCGCATCTTTGCTTAAAATCTCGCTGTGAAACGCTGTTTTGATATCCTACTCGCTTTGATCGCCTTGGGCTTTTTGATTGGGCCAATGCTTATAGTCGCTGCCGCTGTCCGTCTCACATCACCAGGCGCAGCAATTTATTGGTCAGACCGCGTAGGCAAGAACAATGCCCTCTTCAAAATGCCGAAATTCCGAAGCATGCGCATCGACACCCCCGCAGTGGCTACACACCTCTTAGACCAACCAGAAGCTTGGCTCACTCCTGTTGGCTCTTTTATCCGCAAAACCAGCCTCGACGAACTGCCCCAACTGTGGTGCATTCTCAAAGGTGAAATGAGCTTCGTTGGCCCCCGCCCAGCACTCTACAACCAGCGCGATCTCATTGAACTTCGCACTGCACGAGGTATTCACACTTTGCTACCAGGGCTGACGGGTTGGGCACAAATCAACGGCAGAGATGAACTGGTTTTAGCAGATAAGGTTCGGTTCGATGCAGAGTATTTAGAACGACGCAATTTCAATCTCGATCTGCTCATCATCTGGCGAACCTTGGCGCAAACCATGCGCGCGCAAGGAGTGTCGCATTGAGTAAAACGGCCCGCAGTGCACCATCCCATGGCACCTCTCTGATCGATTTGCCGCGTGGTGTCAAACGACTGCTTGCGATTTGCACAGACTCCGCGCTGTGCGTGCTCACCGTTTGGCTGGCCATTTGCTTTCGCTTTGAAAGCTGGGTGAGCTTGTCGGGCTACCAATGGCTCGCCGTCGTACTATCGATTGCACTTGCCATACCGCTGCTGATGCTGTTTGGTTTCTATCACACCGTGATCCGCTTCGCAGGCAAGCAGACCATATTGGCTGCGCTTCAAGCGATTGGCATCTACACCATCATCTACAGCGCTATCTTCACTGCCTACGGTTTTACGCTTGTCCCGCGCACCATCGGTGTCTTGCAGCCTCTGCTCTTGCTCATCGGTTTGGCGTTCGTGCGCATACTTGCCTTGCAGCTGCTCAGCGAGCATCTTCCTAGCACCAAAGTACTCGCAGAACGAACAGCAGTTTTGATCTACGGCGCAGGCAACTCAGGCCAGCAGCTGGCCGCCTCCATCCGCGCCAGTGGTCAGAGCCGAGTTGTTGGCTTTATTGACGACAACATTAATCTTCATCAGGCGCGCATCTCAGGCATGACGGTTTACAACCCAAATGCCATTGACAGCTTGGTGAAAAAGAATGATGTGAAAGATGTCTTGCTGGCGATACCTAGCCTCTCGCGCAGTAAGCGTAACGACATCATCAAAAAGCTGCAGCATAGCCGAGTCGCCATTCGCACCCTGCCCAGCTTGAGCGACCTGGCGCAAGGCAAAGTCAGCGAAAACAGCTTGCGCGAGTTGGATATTGACGACCTCTTGGGGCGTGACCCCGTCAAACCCATACCGGATCTGTTGGCAAAAACAACCACTGGCAAAGTGGTACTCGTCACAGGTGCTGGCGGCTCCATCGGCAGTGAATTGTGCCGCCAACTTTTGCAGTTAGCGCCCCATCAATTGATTCTTTTCGACAACAGCGAATTTGCGCTCTACGACATCAGCAGCCAACTGACTGAGCTAGCTTCAATCCTTACAGATGCATCAACACCACTGATAAGAAGCGTTTTAGGCAACGTGCGCGATGAGCAAGTGGTTCATGAGCTCATCTCGAAATATCAGCCTGATACGATCTACCACGCGGCTGCATACAAGCATGTGCCATTGGTCGAGTCCAACCCATCAGAGGGTTTGCAAAACAATATTCTTGGCACCTACCATGTGGCCAAAGCTGCAATTGAAGCAGGCGTGAAAGACATGGTTTTGATCAGCACAGACAAAGCTGTGCGGCCGACCAATGTGATGGGTGCGAGCAAACGCCTCGCAGAGCTATGCCTGCATTGCTTGGCCAACTTGCAATCGCCCGAGCAAGCGACTCAAACACGGTTTTGCATCGTTAGGTTTGGAAATGTTTTGGGTTCTTCTGGCTCTGTTGTTCCCAAATTCCGCCAGCAGATTCGCGCTGGCGGCCCCATCACACTCACGCATCCCGAGATCACTCGCTATTTCATGACCATCCCAGAAGCTGCGCAATTGGTGATCCAAGCATCGGGATTACACGCGAGCCAAGCGGATACTTGCAAGGTTTATTTGCTGGATATGGGAGACAGCGTCAAAATCATAGACCTCGCTAAAGCCATGGTTCAACTCAGCGGCATGACATTGCGCGACGTCTCAAATCCTCAAGGCGATATCGCGATAGAAATCACAGGCTTGCGCCCGGGCGAAAAACTCTATGAAGAGCTTTTGATCAGTGGAAATCCGCAAAAAACCATGCACCCTAAGATCATGGCCTCGGATGAAGAACTTGATCAATCCTCAGACCAAACTCTTCATCAAATCCTGACGCTGTGCTCTCGTCGTGCAGAACTTTCTGAAGTTGTAACAGCGCTGAAGTCACTTAAGATTGACTACGCTCAGCCAGCGCTAGACCGGACTTGAGCCATCCTAGCGATGCTGCGCCACCTTTCGAATCAAGTTATGCATGCTCAGACACTCGCTATTCTGACGCCAGCCCTTTTGACCAATGGCGGCAACAAAGAAATACTGGATTTAGCCAGCCGCATCGAGCAGCGCGGCGTTCAAGTGCGGTTAATCAGCCTCTGGCAATTCGCTGATACCTTGCAGACCCAGCTCCCAGTCACAGTTCTTGCATCAAAAACAAGGTCTAAATTACGTGCTGTTCTTCAGCTGCCAGCGATTTTGTACAGATTTTTCAGGTTTGGCCTGGATCAC
>JANMFP010000550.1:0-1578 GCA_031378135.1 Variovorax sp.
CTGCGCTTGCGCCATGAGGTGCAGCTCAAGGCCGTCTTTGGGCTGCAAGTGAATCACTAGCTTATTCGCGCCGCCGTTCGGTGTATTAAAAATCGCATGCGGCGTTTTGTGAAAATTCACCACGATATGCGCCTCGCGCCCGCTCATGCGTTTGCCAGTGCGAATGTAAAACGGCACGCCGGCCCAGCGCCAGTTAGAAATTTCTGCCCGCAAGGCAACAAAAGTTTCGGTAGTGCTCGTGGGACTCACACCCGTTTCCTGCAAATAGCCGGGCACTTTCGCGCCGTTCAAATTGCCTTCCGCATACTGCCCGCGCACCACGTGCTGAGAAAGCGTTTGCGCATCCCAGCGTTTGAGCGAGCGCAGCACTTTGAGCTTTTCATCACGAATTGCATCTGCATGCGCATTGATCGGTGGCTCCATGGCAATCGCGCAGAGCAGTTGCAGTGCGTGGTTTTGCACCATATCCCGCAGCGCGCCAATGCCGTCGTAGTAGCCGCCACGCTTCTCAACCCCCAAGTCTTCAGCCATCGTGATCTGAATATTCGCAATATGCTCGCGCCGCCACACTGGCTCAAACAGCGCATTGGCAAATCGCAAGGCCATGAGGTTTTGCACGCTGGGCTTGCCCAAATAATGGTCGATGCGGAAGACTTGTTTCTCGCTGAAAAATTTCAGCACCGTTTGGTTGATGGCGCGGTTACTGGCCAGATCATGACCCAGCGGTTTTTCCAGCACGAGGCGAGTGCTGGCGGTGTTCAAGCCAGCTGCGCCGAGTTGCGTGGCCACATCGGTGAACAAATGCGGCGACACAGCCAGATACATCACCGTGGTCTCCGCTGGCCGCTCTTCCATACGCGCTTTGAGCAGCACATAGCTCTCGGTTTTGCTCAAATCCATGCGCTGGTAATGCAGTAGGCTGGCGAATTGATCAAACTCCTCTTGCGATGGCCGCTTAGCCAGCTCCACCAGATCGAAGCGCGTGCGAATCAGTTCGCGGTATTTTTCATCACTCATCTCATCTCGCGCCACACCGATGATGCGGCCGCCTTCGGGCAATGTGCCGTGCCTGAACGCCTGAAACAAAGCGGGCATCAGCTTTCGCCAAGCCAAATCGCCCGTGCCGCCAAATAAAACCAGATTGAAAGCCATGAGTGTGGGTTGAATGAGGGTTGTGATTTAGTTACCTAAATGTAACTCAATTCCGTAACTTGATCAACGGACGTCACAGTGCATTCGAAAGCCTTTTAGCGCTACCAAGGACTTGCTAATTCATAGGTGTTTTCCCTGTTAATTGAAGTGTGAAAAATTCGTTACAGTCACACGGAATGTAATTTTATTCCTCTTAAACTCGCTTATTTTGGAGAACTTATGAAAAAGTTATTTGCCTTGTCCCTGGTGGCCTTGGCTACTGGTGCTGCCCAGTCGCAGACCGTGAACATCATTTGCTCAGTGCAAGCTGAGTGGTGCAACATGATCAGTACCGTGTATGCGAAGACTACGGGCGTCAAGGTCAACATGAGCTTGAAGGGCTCGGGCGAAGCACTTGCGCAACTGATTGCAGAAAAAGAAAATCCT
>JANMFP010000572.1:0-6156 GCA_031378135.1 Variovorax sp.
CCTGACAGTAATGGTGGTAATGGTCGCCAATTTCAGTTTAGAACCGGCCGTTAAACCTTCACCTGACTGGCTATTTGCCAGTGTCTATCAAAGCCACCTTCGGGTGGCTTTTTTTATGCCTATGAAGACTCAAGCGCAGTCTGCTCAGTACAAAAGCTAAGTGTGAAGTCGATGAATTGAAAAGCTATCAATTCAATAGCACGGCACGAATATTACATGCCGGGAAAGTGCGCATCACGCTTTAAAAAAGCTGATCAAGCCCTTTGCCTTCACCTTCGCGCTGTGCCTGAGCCGATCTACCCAAACGAATCAGCGGCCAAGCAGCCCGCGGAGCGCTTTTCCTACTTCTTGTTTTGCAGCATCTTTGGGAGCGGTGGCGGGTGAAGCAGCAGTGGGCGCAGCGCCCGAGGATGCAGCCGCGGCAGCGGGAGTGGTGGTTGCGGCTGTGGCGGCAGCTTGACTGCCTGCAGCTCGGCTTTGTTGCGAATGCCCTGCAGAATTTCAAAATAAGTGACGCAAGAGATCGCCCATTGCGGCAGGGCGTTCAAGCGCAGCGTGGCTTGGCTGTAACCCCGCAAATGCCAAATCTACACATCCGTATCGATGAGCAAGCTCATGCCGTATTCCTGCCGCCATCGCGCCCATAACGCGGCTCGCGCAGCTTGCGCACATAAGCCTGCACATCGGCCATATCTTCCCGGTCTCGCCAGATCCCAAATGCGGGGTCGTGAGTCTCAATAGAGGCTGTTTGATCCGCTTCCTCTTCAATGCGCACACGCACTTGATTAGAAGCCATATGCGGCAATTTCATGCGCCATGCAGCCGGCAGCTCAGACAGCGGCACATGTTCAAAAACAACAGCATTCATGGGGCAAACTCCTCTAAAACAACATGTTATTTCGTTCTAGCCCTGAAGCGACTAGGAGCACAAAAAGAGGGCATGCCAAGCTTGAGCTTTCGTGAGGCTGAGTTGCCCTCAGCTCTAGGGGATGCTAACAGTCACTACAAAAATAATAGCAATCTGCGCATATTACATGCCGGGGAAATGCTTAAAACGCTTTTAAAAAGCTGATCAAGCATTCACCAAGCCGCGCCTAGAAGCCTCAGCGGCTGCTTGCGCGCGTGTGCGGATGCCCAGCTTGCGGTAGATGGATTTGATGTTGTCGTTCACGGTGTGATAACCAATGCCCAACTCAGAGGCGGCTTGCTTGATCATGAGGCCTTTGCCGATAAGGCCGAGCACTTCGACTTCCCGAGCAGTCAAGCGCACAAGGCTCTCGCGCTCATGCGCTGAGAGCTGCGTGGGCGCATCCGAAGTAGAAATTTCGGCGGCAGGCGCTGCGGCCAGCTCGGTGGCCACTTCTGTCGTGGGTGATTGGCGAAATTGCCCCATGAGTTTGCGTGCGATGGATGGGGATATGGGTGGCTCGCCGAGCATCACTTTGCGCAGCGCATGCTGCATGTGCTCGGGCCCATCGCCTTTGAGCACATAGCCATCCGCGCCAGCGCGCAGGGCGGCGAAAACCAAATCATCGTCGTCGTACAGGCTGGTGACGATGGCTTGCGTCTCGGGCTGTGCGGCTTTGAATTCAGCGAGCCAATCAATCGACAGGCCATCGGGCAGGCGCAGATCAACCAGCGCGTAGTCAAACGGGGCATCCATGGTTTGCTGGCTCACTACTTGCCGCACGCTGGCCAAGCTCATGGCCAAGCTGATCTGGGGCTGATCAAAACAGCCTTGAATGGCGGCGGTGAGCAAAGCGATGCCATCGGGCTGATCTTCGAGAATGAGGATGCGGGCGGGCATGGCGGTGGTGTTGGTGAGAGATAAGTGAGCAGATTGTGCAATTTTTCACGGCGGCCGCGTATCCCTAGAACTAGGGGAGGGCTTGGCGCTACTGAAGATCTTGCGCCATGAATGCGCCTGTATCTGCGCTGAGCCAAGTGGCCAGCGGCCAAGAGGCTTTGAAGCTGGCACCGCCGCCTGAGCTGGCCAGCCAATCGCATTGGCCTTGCAGATCGTGAACACGCCTGCGGATGGAGGTGGTGCCTAAGCCACTTTTCCATTGCGAAGGATCGGTGGGTTCGCCATCGTTGTTGCATCGCAGGATGAGCAGGCCTGCATCGAGTTTTACATCAAACTGAATATGGCCCACGCCACTGTGTTGCATGGCATTACGCAGCAACTCGCTGCAAATGCTGGCCAGCACCGTGCTTTGGCGTGAGCCGATTTGGATGCTGGCTTGGTCTGGGGGCAGCTGCGTGGCAAAGCGCAGATCGATGCCGCCGCGCTCGGCGCGTTGGCCCAGTTGGTATTGCAAATCAGCGAGCAACTCGGGCAGCAAGCGAGGCTGAGCGGAGAGGCCGCGTGTGATGGTGCGCAAATCTTCGAGTGTGTTGCGCGCATATTGGCCTTCAGCGCCGCCGGTGTTGGCCAAATGCAGCAGTTTGCCGCCAATGTCGTCGTGCAAATCGGCAGCGATGCGGCGGCGCTCTTGCACTGCACCGGCCACGAAGGATTCACGCGCTTGCAAGCCTTGCAGCGCTAGCGCATGCAGGCTGCTGGCCAGCCGCTCATCGGCTCTAGCAAAGCTGCGGGTATACGAGCTCGCGCCCGTGAGCTTGAGCGCTGCAGCGCTTCCCAAAGAGGGCACGAGCATGCTGTCGCCCTCATCCACCGTGCTCACCTGCGCTGGCATGCTCGCCACGGTGGCCAAGCGCTGCGGCGCAAACGCATCTTGCAAAACACGATGCCAAGCAAGCTCCAGCGCTTCGCCTTGCAAGCCCTGCAGCGCCATGAGCTGCGGCAAAAATTGCTCCATGTTTGGCGGCTTGCCAATCAGGCGCTTTTCTAACCAGCCGCGCAGCAGGTAAATCGCCCAAAACGCCAATGCCAACATGACGCTTAAGCTCCAGCCCGCCGATGCGCCCGAGAGCAAAATCAACACCGAGGCACCCACCAGCGCCAGCACCGCAGCCACCAACACCAGCCACAGCCGCCACCAAAACTCATGCAACTGATAATTGGCCGATTGCGAGACCATGATCACAATCGGAATGCCAGCGAGGCCCACCGCCATGTTTTGCAGATAGGCGATTTGCTGCAAATCGGGCCGAAAGCTCCACAGCGGCATGGTGACCATCATGGGGATGAAGCCCACAAAAATAATGCGCCCGAAATTCTTAGAGCGCAGCCGCTCGGCAGCGCCGGTGCGGCGCGCGATAGCCCACGCCGCCACACTGATGCCAACGATCAAGATCAAAAAGCCCAAAGTAGGGTAGCGGTAGCCCCAAGCTGCGGAATCAATCACACCGAGCGCATGCAAGATCACCATCGCGCAAATCACAGCGCAGGCGATCCTCGGCCACCATGGCTGGGTGTGGCGCAGCCGCAGATTCCACAGCGTGATGGTGGTGGCCACGCCGCAGGTGAGCACGCCCGCACGAAACAACTCAATGACCAGCCACCACATCGCCTCAGGCTGCGCCCAAGTGCGATGGGTGTACCAACTGCGCATGAGCATAAACACGAAAAATCCAGCGCACATCACAAACGCCAGCCACACCTCACGCGTGCGCCGCACAAAAGCCAGCATTGCGCAGCCTACCGTCCACACCATCAAGGCGGTGAGCAAAACCAAGGCGAAGCGTTCGTTAAAAAACTCGCGGGCAGGCTGCAGGGTGACCAGGGCGCTACTTCTGGTGTTGCTTGTGGTGTTGCCTTTGCTGACATCGGCTTGCGCCAGATGCAATATCACCTGCTCGCCGGGCGCAGAGGCAATGCCTAGCAAGGCTTGCTGCTCTCGAATAAACCGCACAATCGCGCTGGCTGTGGGCAAGCCAATCGGGCTGTCTCTCATCCATTCAGGCTGCAAAGCGACGCAGCGCGTGGGCTCATCTGCGGCGCAAGCGCGATCAAGCTCTTTGCCCAGCCAATCAGGTGGCAAGCCGCCTTGCGACGCATCGCGCTTGATCGCAGTGATTTTCCAGCCTTGGCTGCCAGGCTCAGACAGAAAGCCAGCCGAGGGGTATTGCGCCCGCAGCCAAAGCATGCCTCCGAGCAAAATCGCTGCACCCAGCGCCAGCAAAATCACCAATAGGTCAATGCGCAGCGCCCAAGTGGGGCGCGAGGAAGTCGTATCAGGCAAGGGCGTTGGTGTGGTTGACATGAATGCACAAATCTTAACTTGCTTAAATCGCGCACACAGATTACCGTAGCGTTTCAATCAACCCGTTCCTTTTATTCAGGAGAATTTTTCATGACCGTCGCCAAAATCATTGAGATCAGTTCAAGCAGCAAAAAAAGCTTTGAAGATGCTATTCAGGTGGGCATTGCCCGCGCTGCAGAGTCCGTTAACGATATTCAAGGCGCTTGGGTTCAAGAGCAAAAAGTCGTGGTCTCTAAGGGCAAGATCACCGAATACCGTGTGCAGATGAAGGTGACGTTTGTGCTGCAAGGCAAATCAGCGGCGAAGAAGAAGTAATCGTCAACGCTTCATCGTCAATGGTTCTCGCGCTTTCCCATTGCGCTGGGCGAGCGCTGCCATCCACCAGCACATAACGCTGATGGATGGCAGCTGATGAATGGCAAATGTAAAATAACTTAAATACTCTTTTAATCTATAAAGAGTATTTAAGTTATCTTTTTATTTGACAATTCATGCCTTAAAAGCTATATTTACGACTCATTTCTATTAATTTGAGTCGTTTTATGAGCTTAAATGAAGAGTTGGCTTCTATCCGCAAAGCCACACCGTTCACCCAAGAAGATCTGGCCGCACTCGCCGGCCTCACGCGCATGACGGTGCAGCGCATTGAATCGGGCGCTATTGACCCCCGCTTATCGAGCTTGAGCGAAATGGCGCGCGCGCTTGGCATGGAGATCATGCTCGTGCCCCGTGAATTACGTGAGCCTTTGCAATCGTTTGTGCGCTCGGGTGGGCGGCTGCTGGGGCAGAGCGCGGGCGCGGAAGGCCCGTTATCTTTGATTGATACGTTTGCAGCTTCTCCCAAGCTCTGAGGCAACAGTTAGTCAAGCCATGAGCACCTCGATTCGCTACCTGCGCCTGTTTCTGCACCTGCCCGATGCATCGCGACGCGGTATCGGCTATCTCTCGCAGTATGGTGATTTGATGCGCGTCTCGTTCGATGAGGATTATGTGAGCGATCAGAATCGGCCCACGCTCTCGCTGGCGTATGTGGGTGCAAGCGATGCAGACACGCGCGCCATCCGCGCAGCGCGATGAGCGTGTGGCACGCAGCGATGCGTATTGGCCGGTGTATTTTCAAAATCTCTTGCCCGAAGGCCACAACCGTGAGCGCTTAGCCCGCGAACGCCGCTGCAGCACGGAAGATGAGTTTGAATTGCTCGCTGCTGCGGGGCATGATTTGATGGGCGCAGTAGAAGTAGAGCCCGTATCGCCTGCCCAAGACATTCCACATGCGGTGCGCCATTGGCATACCGCGCTCGGGCTGGATGTATTGGAGCCCGGCTTTGTGGAAGAGCCCGTTGAAGATGCGGCCTCGCTGCCCGGGGTGGTGACGAAATTTTCTGCCGTGCAAGATGGCCGCAGATACGTGATTCAGAGGCGCGGCGGCTATGACGGCATGGCAGGCGACACGATTTTGAAACTGCCCACCACAGAGCATCCTGATTTGGTGGCGAATGAATTTGCGGGCTATCAGCTGTGCAACGCGCTGGGCTTGCACTGCGCCACAGCAAGTATTGTGAGCCGTGAGCAAGCCGATTTGCCCAGCGACCTACCTTTTAACAATATTCTCGCCGTGCAACGCTTTGATCGCGCAGCAAGCGGCCAGCGCATCCACATGGAAGAATTCGCTCAAGTGCTGGGTTACGCGCCGCGCCACAAATATGGCAAAGGCATTGGACATGATTATTTGCGCATGTTGATGCTGCTCGACCGCTATTCCAGCCGCCCCGCCATCGATGTGCTCGAATTCGCCCGCCGCTTCACGGCCTTCATCCTCATGGGCAACACCGATGCACACTTAAAAAACTGGGCGCTGATCTACCCCGATGCCAAACAGCCCCAGCTCGCACCGCTCTACGATCCTGTTTGCGTGAGCGCTTTTTTTGAAGACGTGCCCGCCAGCGCTTACGCCATCAACCGAGCGATAGACAAAACCTTGCGCGCG
>JANMFP010000588.1:0-1824 GCA_031378135.1 Variovorax sp.
TCCTGCCGTGTGCTCTATGAGCCCTCGCGTGCGCTTTGGGTGCGTGAGCTGGAAATTGATTACGACAGCAAAGCCTTTCAAGCATTGCGCGTAGATGGCGTTCGTGTGCATGGGTTTGCAACGGATGGCGTGATCATCACCACCCACTTAGACAATGAGCGCATTGAGCTCGATATGAAAATTCCGCAATGGAAAAGCCAATTCCGCGAGGCTGCGCAAGGGCAGGGCGTGTGTGTCAAGAATCGTTGAATCCTCAAGCCTCAGCACTCCACCGATCATTCCAATCGCCACCACCCGAACGGCCACCCGAACGGCCACCTGAGCGAGCCTGTTCCAAAGTACGCCGATCTCGCTTCGTGGGCCGGCCTTGTTCAATTGAAGCTGCAGGCTCATGCGTGAAGCGCCTCACATCTTGCGCTTTTTGCCGCGCCGCAATACTCTCTGCCGTCTCTTCATACAAAGCCTGAGCTTGCGGTGCAGGTCCGCGCTGCTCGCTGACAGCGAGCACTTTCACCGCTGTCATCAAACCTTCGCGCAGCATCTCAAGCGTGTCGCCCGCCTTCACATCACGCGAAGCTTTGCATACCTGCCCGTTGAGTTTGATGCGCCCTTTGCCGATGTCGTCTGATGCCAAGCTACGTGTCTTGTAAAAACGCGCAGCCCATAAAAATTTATCAATGCGGCAGGACTCTACAATCTTTAATTCCATCACATCATCATAAAGCGATTCATGAAAGCTGTTTTATTAGGGGTAAATGGGCTGCTAGGCGGCGCAATAGAAGCGCACGGTGCTCACGAATTCATAGCGCCTCGGCATGCGGAGCTGGATCTGCTGGATGCCGCCGCTGTGCAAAATTTCATGCATCAGCATCGCCCCGATGTGGTGATCAACTGCACGGCTTACAGCCAAGTGGATACGGCGGAAGATGAACCAGAGAAGGCTTATGCGCTCAATCATCTGGCCGTCAAAAATCTCGTTGAGACTTGCGATGCCATCAAATGCAGTCTCGTACATTTCTCCACAGACTTCGTGTTCGACGGCCTCAAAGGCAGCGCTTACACGGAAGCCGATGCGACCAACGCACTCAGCGTTTACGGGATGAGTAAGCTGGCTGGTGAGCAAGCCGTCTTAGCCAGCCCAGGCGCGCATTTCGCTTTTCGCGTGAGTTGGCTCTATGGCGAAAAAGGTAAGAATTTTTTCAGCGGCGTGCGCAATTGGCTGCAAGAAGAGAGGCATTTGCCTATCGTGAGCGATCAAACTTCTACGCCAAACGACGTAAGAATCCTAGCTCGCGCTTTGAATGAATGGCTGAGCCTTGCCAAAACGCATCCGCAAGCTTGCAAAGCATTTTTCCAGCAGCATCGCGGTCTGTATCACTTCAGCGCCCCGCAAGTGATGAGCCGCTATGAGTTTGCGCAACTAGTGGCTGCGGATTTGAAATCTAAAGGCATCTCCGTCAAAGCTACCATGGAGCCCGTGCCTGCCAGCCGCTTCCCAATGAAAGCCAAGCGCCCTGCGCACAGTGGTTTGAACTCAGAAAAATTCACGCAGACTTTTGGATTGACTTTTAAATCTGCGGCTGTGTAAGCGATTGACTAGGCGATTGCATGGGTGATTGTTTCAACCAATTCGCCAGCGCGTTCAAAGTCTCCTCTGGAGATTCAGTCATGAGCTGATGCCCGCCTGAGACTTTGACCACTTTTGCATCGGGCACGAGATCGATCAAGCCCTGCGCGGCTTTCGGAATCGTCATTTGATCCGCAGCGCCTAGTATAAAAATGATAGCACTCCGCGCATATTCTTTGCCGGCTACCAGCCGATTT
>JANMFP010000596.1:0-4011 GCA_031378135.1 Variovorax sp.
AGCCCATCCCGCGCAGCACTGCAAAATTTCTTGAACCAATGGTTGCCCGAGTTGCGAGCATTGCGCAGCCTGCCGCAATGCAAAGGCCTGATTCGCTTTGCGGTGGATGTGGATCCTTTGTTGATTTGAAGCAAAAAATCGGCTTCGCGTACGGCGTGTTTAGCCAGAAAAAAAATCTTTCTCAGCGCAGCAGCAGCTCCAACACAGATCTGTCGTTGTTGCGCCCATCAACGCTTCGCTAGCTTCTTAGAACGAATGCTTACGCTGCTTGCCGCACACAGCAAATCTGTAAAGCGCTGGATAACGGGCGTAGTTCTGTCACGCCGCCAGATCAGGTGAACGGGCATTTGCACGTTTAAATCCGGCACAGCAACCAAGCAAACCCCTTGCGGCAGCCGCTGCTCGGCCACGCTGCGCGGGATCACGGTGCAGCCTAATCCAGCGGCAGCCAAACCCAGCGCGGTGTTGTGGCTGGTGGCCTCTTGCGTGATGCGGGGGGAGAAATTGCGCTCACGAAAGTGATGAATCATCAGGTCATGCAAAAGTGGCGATTGATCGCGCCGAAAGAAAATGAAATCTGCGTTGGCCAGCTCAGCAAGCTTTTTTGGAGGCTTCTGGGCCAGTGGCGATGACTCGTGTACAGCCAAGAGATAGGTGTCGGTCATCCATAGTTTTGAAGCCAGCGGGTTGCCCTCCCCAAGCTCGCCGGCATAAGCGAGCGCTAAATCGAGATGGCCTTCCAGCACCCGCTGAGTCACTACACCCGACAGCTTCGCTTCGATAGCGAAAGTCACATCAGGGCATTGTGAGGAATAGGTTCGCAAAGCTTTCAACACTTGCGGATGCCAAGCATAGATTTCAGAAAATCCGATTCGCAGCAAACCTCGGTTGCCACTCGCCGTTTGCAAGGCTTGCTTTTTCGCTGCAGTTGCATCGCCCAGCAATTTGACGGCGCTGTCGTAATACGCCTGACCCGCTGAAGTCAGCGCCATGCCGCGTGGGGTTCGCATCATCAGCGGCGTGCCCACGTCTTCTTCTAGCAAACGAATCTGGCGCGTTAGCGCAGGCTGGGCAATATGCAACACCTCAGCCGCTTTTCCAAGACTGCCTTGGTTGGCGATGGTGATGAAGTAGTGGAGGCGTCGGCCATCAATATGCATCAAATAATTATATGACTGATGCTTGAATGATGTATTGGATTAAATGCCTTGAATTGCATACATTGGAGTCACTTCGACTTCTCTGCAGCAATCATGGTTCTCGTTTCTATCACTCCTGAACTCAATATTGAGCATCTCAATTCAGCCGAGTTCGCACGTACCGGTTTGCCGTTTTCTGAAATAGTTCGTGTCGGCGAGACGCTTTATCTCTCAGGCCAGATGGGCACATTGCCCGGCACCTTGACTTTGATTGAGGGCGGCATCGCGATGCAGGCTCGCCAGGCGCTCAGAAACATTGAGCACGCGCTTGTCGTGCAAGGCTACAGCTTGGCGCATGTCGTCAAGTGCACGGTGATGCTGGCCGATATGGCAGATTGGCCAGCATTCAACACGGTCTATCGGGAATTTTTTAAAGCGCCTTTTCCGGCTCGCAGCGCATTCGGTGCGAGCGCGCTCGCACTGGGCTCCGCTGTTGAGATCGACGTCATTGCCACCACTGGGCAAGGCAAACATTAGTTTTTTCTAAAGGATATTTCCATGACAACACGTAGACAACTCATTCGCAGCGCATCAGCCGCAGGCGTTTTTGGGCTGGGCATTGCGCCTAGCTTTGCACAAAGCCGCGCTGACACCGTGCGCTTGGTGATCGGCTTCGCACCCGGTGGCACCGCAGATGCCATTGCTCGCCGTTTAGCAGATCGTTTACGCGGGCAGCTAGCCGCCAACGTTGTTGTGGAAAACAAAGTGGGCGCAGGTGGCCAAATCGCCATTTCTTTCGTCAAAGACAGCCCGCCTGATGGCAATACGATTTTGATGACACCGTCATCTTGCTTATCGGTTTACCCGTTTACTTATCCCAACAAGCTGCCCTATAAAGTCTCTGACTTGGCGCCAATTTCCACCGTAGGCTTTTTCGACTACGGCTTCGGCGTGGGCCCCGCCGTGCCTGCATCAGTGAAGACGATGAAGGAATTCTTTGCGTGGACGAAGGCCAATTCTACCAATGGCACGTATGGTTCGCCAGCACCGGGATCAATGCCGCACATGATCGTCGCCTACATTGCCAAACTTAACAATTTGCCTTGGACGCATGTTCCTTATCGTGGTGCTGCGCCTGGCATTCAAGATTTGCTCGGCGGTCAGATCTCGGCCATGTCTGCATCGATTGGCGATTTTTTGCCACATGTGAAATCTGGCAGGCTTCGTGTGTTGGCAGTTTCCAGCGCTACTAAAAATCGTTTTGCGCCAGAAATTCCCTCATACCGCTCGCAAGGCATCCCGATCGCCATGCGAGAGTGGTATGGCTTGTTTGTGCCGGCTGCAGCCTCAGCCACCACGCAGCGGCGTACGGCAGCTTACGTGCAAGCCGCTCTCAACAATCCCGATATCGTCAGCAGCATGGATTCTGTGGCGCTTGACGTGAAGTCGTCTACGCCAGACGAGGTGTCTCGTCAACTGAATGCAGACTCGGAAGAATGGCGCAGGCTGATCAAACTGATTGGTTTTAACGCTGAGTCGTGATCCGCTCAGCGTTGTTGGCCTGTGGTGCCTTCAAACTAAGCGCACTACATCACCTGCAATTGCATATACGGCATCTGTATCACGCCGCTCAATCGGATGCATACCCGTGAAACTGCCATAGGCGGGCAAGATGCCGATGGGATGCTGCATCTCATCGCCCATCCAAAAGCAGGGCAGGCGCAGGCGGTCTCGGCCTTTGCCTTGTAGAGTGATGCAGGGGTGCAAATGGCCAGCGAGGACGTAATGCTGCTGTACTTTCTGTGGATGGTGGCAGAGGGCTAACGCGCCCATTCGCATGGGTTCGTCGACGACATGAATCTGCAAAGATGGTGGGGGATCGCCGGCGCGGTCGTCGTGGTTGCCACGGACGAGTGTGATGCTTAAATCAGAGCGCTGCTTGCGCCATGCGGCGAGTACATCTTGCGTGGCGGCGGCGTGCGCGTGGCGGGAGTGCAGAAAATCGCCGAGGAAGATGAGGTGTTGCGCGCCGGTGGTTTGCAGATCTTGCGAGATGGCATCGAGCGTTTCTTGCGTGGTGCCGCTGGGCACGGGCACGCCGAGTTGGCGGAAGCTGCTGGCTTTGCCGAAATGCGCATCGGCAATCAGCAATGCATGGAGCTCAGGCAAAAAAATGGCGCCGCTAGGAAGCAGGTGCAATTTTTCGCCTTTGAGGCTTATTTTTAAGGAAAAAGTGCCGATGGCCGGCATATAAGCTGCGCAGAGTGCTATTGAATCAGTAGCAGAAGAATTTAACCCAGCAAGCGTGCCAAGCTCGCATCTAAATGTTCAGTCGGCATGCGTTTGAAGTTGGAGCGGCCGTAGCGCTGCAGACGGCCCATGCAAAACGCGGTGAGCACGGAGGCTTGAGCTTGGGCTTCGACTGTCGGCGTGGCGCTGCCCGCCACGAGATCGCGCAGGTTTTGCTTGAAGTGGCTCTCCAGCTTGTCAAACAATTGGTTCATGCGCTCTTGCAGGCGTTCGTTTTCAAACACCAAGGCATCGCCCGTCATGACGCGGCACATGCCGGGATTCTTTTCGCCGAATTGCAACAACATGCCCATCATTTTGCCCAAGCGCACGGTGGCGTTTTGCTCGCGCTCGGTGATTTGATTGACCAGCCCGAGCACGCTGCTTTCGATGAATTCAATCAAGCCTTCAAACATTTGCGCTTTGCTGGCGAAGTGGCGATACAGTGCGGCCTCTGACACATCAAGCTTGGCAGCGAGTGCGGCCGTGGTCACGCGCTCAGCGCCGGGGCGCTCGAGCATGCTGGCCAAGGTTTGCAAGATTTGCACACGCCGCTCGCCCGGCTTGGGGCGCTTGCGCGGGG
>JANMFP010000601.1:0-2756 GCA_031378135.1 Variovorax sp.
TCAAGCGCGATGGCTACCCGCTTTTTTGAACATCGTGTAGCCAACATGCAAACAACCGTGAATAGCAAACGTGTAGAGCAACCGTGATTTGCCATCCGTATTTAAATTGTGTACAATACAATTGTGAGCAATAAAAAAACCTCCTCCTCCTCTTTACATCTTGGCTCGCAGCTGTGCTTTGCACTGTACAGCACGTCACGAGCGCTCACCAAGGTGTATCAAGCTTTGCTTAAGAATTTGGATGAGGGTTTGACTTATCCGCAATACCTCGTCTTACTGGCGCTTTGGGAGCGAGATGATCAAAGCGTCTCAGCGCTGGGTGATGCTTTGCTGCTTGATTCCGGCACGCTCACGCCATTGCTCAAGCGCATGGAAGCCGCTGGCTTGCTGATGCGCAAGCGGTTCGATACCGATGAGCGCAGTGTCTGCGTGAGCCTGAGTAAGAAAGGCCAGAAGCTTCACAGCAAAGCCTCGGCGATTCCTGCCTGCTTGATTGAAGCGAGCTGCGCACCGCAAGCTGAGCTCAAAATGCTGACCCAGCGCATTCAAAAGCTGCGCGCGCAACTCATTGCGCAGACGAACTAATTTTTTCACTCTCCCAACCACCATCTTTCATAAAGGAATACACGATGGATACGATCGAAAAAGTGGTCTACACGGCCAAAGCACACACCACCGGCGGCCGCGATGGCGCCACGCGCTCTGACGACGGCTTGCTCGACGTCAAGCTCAGCCCACCCAAAGCCATGGGCGGCGCAGGCACAGCCACCAACCCTGAGCAGCTGTTTGCAGCCGGCTACTCCGCTTGTTTCATGGGCGCGATGCGTCATGTGGCTGGCATGAAAAAGATCGCTGTGCCAGCGGATGCCAGCATCGACGCAGAAGTCGACATTGGCCCGATCTCGCAAGGCTTCGGCGTCGCGGTTCGCATGGCGATTGCATTGCCCGGCATGGATCGCGCAACAGCGCAAGATCTGATCAATGCGGCGCATGTTGTTTGCCCGTATTCAAATGCCACGCGCGGCAACATTGATGTGCAGCTGACCTTGGTTTAATCTTGTGTATGGCAGGCTGCGAGCTCAGCTGTAAAGCTGGCTCGCTTGTGTGAACCCAATCTTTGAACTGATCTGGCGCAAAGTTTGGGCGTAATTGGGCTTTTGATCTTCTGCCAGCCCTGTGTGCGGCCAATCTGATCCCCAGATGCAGCGCGAGCAGAAGATTTGCAGGATGCGATCCAATGGCAATGCTTGCAAATCGTAGGGCGCTGCAAGGCCGAGCCGATAACCTGCAGACAGCTTGATCCACGCGCCGCCTTGCGCGAGCATGTCTAGCGCTTGCCAATAGGTTTCGTTCTTTATCGCTTCGGTATTCATGCCGCCCAAATGATCGAGCACAAAAGGCAAGCCACATTCGCTCTGCCACTGCGCAAGCTGCGGCAAATGTTCGGCTTTTGCATACCACTGCACATGCCAGCCCAGTGCCTGCAAGCGCGGCGTCCAAACAGTGCGCCATTGCGCCCAGTTTGAAATGCAATTGCCCACTGGCGAGACAAGGTTGTAGCGCACACCGCGCACGCCGAGCGCATGCCACTGGCGCAACTCTTCATCCGTTTCTTCATGCGAGAGCACCACCACGCCGCGATGCTGGCCAGTGCTTCGCTTCAGCGCTTGCAAGATCAGTGCATTGTCATGCCCATAAACACTCGGCTGCACGAGCACCAAATGTGCCATGCCGTTTTGTGCAGCGAGCGATTCGATCTCAGAGAGCGTGTGATGCTCCGGCGCGTAGTGGCCATGCGCGACCGGTGCGTTGCGATCAAAAATGTGAACGTGGCCATCCCAACCGTTCGCCGCGCTTTGATTCACAACTTATCCCGCCGTGATATTGCGCTCTTTGATGACTCGCGCCCACTGCGCCTGCTGCGTTTTCAAAAAGTTTTGAATCTGCGCATCGCTGCCATTGTCAAACGCCTCGCCACTGAGCGCACGTATGCGGCCCAGGACTTCAGGCTCTTGCGTAGCTTTTCGCAGCGCATCACGCAACTTGGTTTGCAGCGCTGGCGCAAGACCTGCAGGCGCGAGCACCGGGTTCCACTCCAGCACCTCATAACCCGCAATGCCCGCTTGCTCCATGGTGGGAATCTCCGGCAAAGCGCGTGCCCGCGTGCGGCTCGTCACGGCCAACGGCCGCAGTTTGCCCGCTTGAATATTGCCCAAGGAAGAAGCCACATTCGCAAAAAACAGCGGTACTTGCCCACCCATCACATCGTTGAGCGCCGGGCCGCCACCGCGATACGGCACATGCACCAAATCCACCTTCGCACGGTCTTCAAACAAAGCGCCGGCCAGATGCTGCGCCGAGCCATTGCCGGATGAGGCATACGCAATTTTTGCAGGGCTGGCTTTGGCCAAGCGCACCACATCCATCGCGCTTTTGGCCTCGTAGCTTGGCGTGCATACCAACACATTCGGGAACAGCGCAATCACGCCCAGTGGCGTAAAAGCCGTGTTCGTGTCGTACGGCAATTTCGGAAACAGCGCGGGGTTCACCGCAAACGAAGAAGCATCGAGCAGCAGCGTATTGCCATCGGGCGCAGCCTTGGCCACCTGCGCTGCCGCAATCTGCCCGCTCGCGCCTGGCTTGTTGTCCACCACAACGTTTTGCCCCAGCGCACGCGACAAATACGGCGCAATCAAGCGCGCCATCAAATCCGCGCCACCACCTGCGGGGTAAGAAACGATCAAGCTCACCGGCTT
>JANMFP010000003.1:0-2519 GCA_031378135.1 Variovorax sp.
AAAAAAGCGACCCGAAGATCGCTTTTTTAAGCAGCACAAATAGCTTATTGCTGTTGTTGAGCAGCCTGCTCAAACGGCAAAGTCATGTTGCGCAGATCGCGTTTGGTTTCCACCAAGACGAGCGGGCCATCATCTAACACGATCGCCGGTGGGCGCTCGCGTGGGATGTGAGCCGGCTTGGGCTCGGCAGCAATTTGCGCTTTGACGGCGGCAATGCGCTCTGCGTTGGAGTTGACCCACTGTAAGCCTGCACCTGCAGCGACGGCATCCATCTCGCCAACAGGCAGCGAGAAACTGCCAATAGCTGGCATACCTGCTTTGGCGGCTGACGGTGTTGCAGTTTGAGCAGCAGATCGCACAACCGGTGTGGCAACTGGCGCTGCAACAGGAGCTGCAGCAGGAGCCTGCGTTAATGGCTCGCTTGCTACAAATTCAATAGCGTTGCGCGCAGATTCTTCGCCGGCTACCTGCTGATTCTTCTCAAAAATCTCGCCTTGCACAGTGTCTTGCGAACCGCGCTCATTGCGATCTCCGCGCTCGCGGCGATCCCGGCCATAACGGTCGCGTGAGCGGCGCTCACGGCGTTCGCCGTTGCCATCAGCGCCACCATCGCTGCCATCACGTTGTTCACGCTCAGCAGTCGCCGTGTTGTTTGCATCAGCGTTTGCGCTGTCAGAAGACATCACAGCCGCCATACCTGCTACGCCAGAGGCTGCAGCAGTACCGATAGCTGCACCGCCTGCAGCGAGTGCAACGGTGTTCGTGTTGTCGGTTGGATCGACGCGAAGATCAGGACGCTCAGGACGATCTGCACGATCACCGCGATTGCGGCCACGCCCACCACGTTCACCCCGTTCGCCACGCTCACGTCCGCCCTCTCTTGGCTCACGAGGCTCACGCTGCGGGCGTTGCTCTTGGCCTTCATTTTGAGAAGCGTTTGTGCCGTTAGCCGGCATAGATTCTGCGCTGAGTGCTCCGTTTTCAATAGCGTTCGGGCCCTCTTGGCGCGGAGCTCGCTCTGTGCGCTCGCCGCCACGATCGCTTCTTCCGCGGCCACCGCGCTCTCCACGTCCGCCCTCACGCCCACCTTCGCGTGGTTCACGCGGCGGGCGTGGTTCTTGGCCTTCTACTGCCGGACGATCTCCATCACGAGCGGCTCGCTCTCCACCACGATCACCGCCGCGATCACTTCTTCCACGACCACCGCGCTCGCCACCACGATCATTGCGACCCCGGCCGCCACGCTCGCCATCACGCCCACCTTCTCGGGGCAGGCGACCTTCTTTGCCTTCTACACCTGGTGCGCGATCACGCGTGATATCGGTCTTGGCAGTCACAGCTGCTGGCGCAGCATCGTTGCTGCCAAACAGACCTTTAACCCATGCAAAAAAGCCTTTTTCAGCAGGTTTCTCTGCTGTAGCCGGCGTATTGATTGCGCGAGGTGCTACTGAAACAGGAGCGACTGCAACAGCTTCCGCTGGTTTGACCACGGGTGCAGGCGCTGGCGCATCGGGCAACACGCCTTTGATGATCGGCGTTTGCTTATTCGTCGGCTCATTGATGCGGCGCGTCACAGCAGTCGCGTCTTCAATCTCTTCAGCCATTTTGTAGCTCACATCGAGATTGTCAAGGCGCGGATCATCGTGCTTCAGGCGCTCAAGCTTGTAGTTCGGCGTCTCAAGTTGCTTGTTCGGAATCAAGATCACAGCAACGCGTTGCTTGAGTTCAATCTTCTGAATTTCCAAACGCTTTTCGTTGAGCAAGAAGGAAGCTACATCCACCGGCACTTGTGCATGCACGGCCGCTGTGCCTTCTTTCATGGATTCTTCTTGGATGATGCGCAGAATTTGCAGCGCCGAGCTTTCCGTATCGCGGATATGGCCTGCGCCACCGCAACGTGGGCAAGGCATCGAAGCACCTTCGGAGAGCGCCGGGCGCAAACGCTGGCGGCTCATTTCCATCAGGCCGAATTTCGAGATCGTGCCAAATTGCACGCGCGCGCGGTCTTGGCGCAGGGCATCGCGCAAGCGGTTTTCTACATCGCGCCTGTTGCGCGATTCTTCCATGTCGATAAAGTCAATCACGATCAGGCCACCCAAATCGCGTAAGCGCATTTGGCGAGCGACTTCATCGGCAGCTTCTAAGTTGGTGCGAGTCGCCGTCTCTTCAATATCGCCACCACGAATCGAGCGAGCAGAGTTCACGTCTACGGAAACGAGAGCTTCCGTGTGATCAATCACAATCGCGCCACCCGATGGGAGCTGCACGGTGCGCGAATACGCGCTTTCAATCTGGTGCTCAATTTGGAAGCGGGAAAACAGCGGTGCATCATCGCGATAACGCTTCACGCGAGCAGAGTGCTCAGGCATCACGTGATCCATGAACTGTTTGGCTTGCTCGTAAATATCGTCGGTGTCGATCAGGATATCGCCGATTTCGGCGCTGAAATAATCGCGAATCGCACGAATCACGAGGCTTGATTCTTGGTAAATCAAGAACGCGCCTTTGCCACCTTTGCC
>JANMFP010000032.1:0-5253 GCA_031378135.1 Variovorax sp.
ATGGTTTGCCATGATTTTGGCAATCAGCCTCTAGCAGGCCAATTTCCAGAGCTTACTGAAACCAGCTCTGCATGCAAGAGATTTCCACTCGATCTCTCCCAGTGTTTGAATTGCGGACTCTTGCAGGTGACACATATTCCACAAATAGAGGAAATTTTTAACGATCAATATCGATATTCGAGTTCAACCATTGCACCTCTTGTTTCGCATTTCCAAGGTCTCAGCGATTGGTTAGCACAGCGTTGTCCTGTTGAGGAGTTTCCTCAGGTTCTCGAATTTGGTTGCAATGACGGCGTGCTCTTGCAGCAAATGAAACGCCGTGGCTACCAATGCACTGGCGTTGACGCATCAGACAACATCGCAGCGCTGGCCAGAGCCAAAGGCTTAAATGTTTACACCGCGTTTTTTACTCAAAAATTTGTTGTCTCGTTGAATTTGGGACAAAAATTCGACGTTATCTCATGCTCAAATGTATTTGCGCATATAGATGACTTAGAAGATATCACTCAAGCATGCTGGCGTGCACTGAGAGTAGGTGGTGTTTTTTGCATCGAAGTGCACGACGGTGACATGATTTTTTCTCAAAACCAATTCGATACCATCTACCACGAGCACCTCACTTATTTCACACTGAATACTTTGTCTGAGCATTTGGAAAGACATGGCTTTGAAATCAGTACTAGCGTACGAACGGATATGCATGGTGGCGGATTGCGGGTACTGGCAAAGAAAATCAACTCCAGCGAACAATTGAAGTCGACAGCGACCCAAGCATCTCCAACTAAAAAACCATATGGAGATCTCAGCCTATCACTTGAGCGAGCAAGACAAAACATTGTCACGTTGTCGCAACAGCACGGCAAGCTATGGGGCTACGGAGCCGCTGGACGCTCTCAAATGTTTATCAACTTCCTTGATGCCTCTGAATATTTTGAACGCATCTACGATGATTCGCCTCTGCGGCAAGGTCGCTATATTGTCGGAACTGACATCGCCATCTCCGCATTCTCTGACGAGAAGCATGACGGAGCGCTTGTTATCCTAGCGTGGAACTATGCACCAACCATCGCTGCACGACTCACGAAGAATTTTGACGCTGTTTATACAGTGCTTCCAGACTTGAAATGCTGGGTCTGATGGACCGTTTATGACTCAACGCGTAGTGATCGTCGGCGCTAATGGTCTTTTAGGACGTGAAGTTCTGCGCGCGTTTGACGGTTTGCCTGGATTTTCGGTTTTCGCTGCTGCGAGATCGCGGGCGGCAGATGTGAAGCCATCTGAGCCCATCCAATGGTTACAAGGCATAGATTCACATGATTTGCCCACAACATTCAATGTGCTGAGCAGATGTAACCCAGACGTGATCATCAATTGTGCTGGCATCTCAGGTGTCGCTCCTGAAGACCAGCACACGGCCTCTTTGATCAGTGTGTATTGCACGTTGCCTCATGCTCTCGCGGCATGGAGCCACAGCAGAAATTGCCGATTCATCCATATCAGTTCAGATGGCGTGTTCAGCGGAAGCGAGGGGAATTATCGCGAAACATCGCCAGTCGATGCGACGGATGTGTATGGTGTTACGAAAGCCGCTGGAGAAGTATCGCTGCCACACTGCCTTGTCCTGCGAACCTCGTTTATTGGTCATGCGGATCGAGGAAGGCAGCGATTACTCGATTGGGCAGTATCGCAAAAAGGCTCTATTCAAGGCTATCGCAACTATCGTTTTACATGCATCTCGACTATCGAGCTGGCGCGCTTTATCGTTGGCCAGCTGATTCCGCGAACTGGTCTCGCTGGAATTTTTCACGTACCGGGTGCGCAAACGACAAAGTTTGAACTGCTTCAACGCATTGCACACATCTACCAGCTATCACTCGAAGTGAAGCCGTACGATTTAGCAGCGCCTGTCAACCGTACGCTCAATTCTGAACTGCTGACAAGTTTAACGGGTTATAAACCACCAGATGTTGAGGTGATGCTTGGCGAATTATTGACGACCAAGCGAGCAAGCTCTGTCCAAAAAGAATGAAGTGATAGGGATGCTTAATTCTTTGCTCTTAAAGCGCGACTTGCTTTGGCTGTATTTTGGAAAATTCGGTGCAGCGCTTGTAGCTTTGCTAGTGATTCCCATCTTTACTCGCTTGATGGGCAGCGAAGAATTTGGGCGTTTTAGCCTGATTCTGTCGCTTCAAGCTTTGGTCGTCATGCTCGATTGGGGCACTTCAACTTTACTGGTGCGGCAGTCGGCTTTTGTCGATGATGCAAACATGACCCAACAAACTCAGATCTTTCGATCAGCGCAAAGATTAATTGCCATCTCTCATGCGGGATTGCTTGTGGTTCTCTTACCCCTTCTGTTAGCAAGCGGTCTTCCTGTGAGTCGGATGGAAGCAACTGCAATGTTCCTGTTGTTTTTGATGGTTGCGCTGCTCAATCTTTCACATACGGCTCTTGTTATTCGCCATCAATATGCGTGGGCCGGGCTGTCTCAGATCATTGGAACCGCATCGCGTTTTGGTGCGGCTTTACTGAGCGTCTACGCTAGTGGAAGCCTTCTGCTGGCCGTTGGAATCATGGCTGTAATAGCCTTGGCCAATGTTGTGTTGAATCAATGGAAAATTCAAAAGGGGACATCGGCAAGTACTCCCGTCAACAAGCGCAGCGAATCGCTCAAAGAAGTCGAGCTCACAAATCGTTGGCTCATTGTTCAATCCGTTTTTTCCGCACTAGCCATTCATTTCGACAAAAGCCTTGTTGCACTTGTTTCAACGCCAAGCGATACAGCGACTTTCTATCTAGCAACGAGCTTAGCCATACTGCCCATCACCTTCTTTGTTTTTCCCATCGTTCAATTTTGCCAAAGTAAGATCATGTCATTAGCTCGATCCGAATCGCCTTCGCTCGATCATTACTTGATGCAGTACACAAAATTTGCTTGCATCATCGGAGCCGGTGCAGCGCTAATGATGGCTTTGTTCGCTGAACCGATTAGCGCACTCTGGATCGGCGGCTCGAACGTCGCGCAACACGAAGCACTTGCGCAGCTGCTGCGCCCCATGGTGCTAGCTGCAGGATTTGGTGCACTTGGATTCTTGCCCAATATTGTGCTCACCTTCCACGAACGCTACGCATTTCAATGCTACACGCACATTGTGTTGACGTCGGCATACCTTTTATCGATCGTGCTCTTGGTTGATTCGCAATTGCTCAAAAATCTTTCTTGGGCTTTTGCGGCTTACCACGTGCTCTGTACATGCTGGATTTGGTCGGCTTGTGTTAAATTAAATAGCAATCTGTCGCGCGCAGCGGCGGCAAGTCTCAGATCAAATTGGATGCTGTTATGGCTACCAGTTTTAGCTTGGCTGGCTTATTCTCTTATTGCAAATTAGATCGATCCTCATGAATCTTCACCAACAAACACTTTTAATCACTGGTGGGACAGGTTCTTTCGGGATGACAGTTCTTGAGCGCTTTTTGCAGACTGACATCGCCTCTATCAACGTCTTTTCTCGGGATGAAAAAAAACAGGAGGATATGCGCCGAAAGTATCCTGACAAGAGGATTCGCTTTTTTTTGGGTGACGTGCGCGATATTCGTAGCGTTGAGCATGCGATGCGTGGCGTGGATTTTGTATTCCACGCCGCTGCCCTGAAGCAAGTTCCTTCTTGTGAGTTTTTTCCGATGGAAGCGGTTCTGACCAACATCACAGGAACAGACAACGTCATTCGCGCCGCCATGCGCGCGAATGTGAAGCGCCTCGTTTTATTGAGCACTGATAAAGCTGTCTACCCCATTAACGCTATGGGAATCTCAAAATCCATGGCAGAGAAAGTGTTGATCGCCCATGCGCGAACCGCCAAGTCGGACGAAACCGTGCTTTGCGCAACGCGATACGGAAATGTGATGGGCTCTCGTGGGTCAGTCATTCCGCTTTTTGTCGAGCAACTGCTCAGCGGGCAAGCATTGACAATCACCGACGCCAACATGACACGGTTTTTAATGTCACTGGAAGACTCAGTAGATTTGGTACTGCATGCGCTCGAACATGGTCAGCAAGGCGATATTTTTGTGCAAAAGTCAAGCGCGTGCACCGTCGCCGTGCTTGCCCAAGCGATAGGCGAAGTGTTTAACAAAAAACCCAACATCAGAACAATTGGCACGCGCCACGGGGAGAAGCTTTTTGAAACGCTTGTCTCTCGCGAAGAAATGGCTAAGGCACAAGATTTGGCTAGGTACTGGAGAATTCCCGCAGATCACCGCGATCTAAATTATGAACTTTACGAGCATACTGGCAGCGACGAAACCAGTGCTGCAATGGACTACACATCTCATTCAACCACCATCCTCAGCGTCGCTCAAACCAAAGAACTTCTTTTGACTTTGCCATATATTCAGAAAAAACTAGAAGCAGCATGACGCTCCTTCTAGAGAAATCAGCCAACATGGCAGCAAGTACGCTTTCGATCATCATTCCTACGAAGAACCGGCACGAGTTGATCAGTGCGTTGGTTTCTGCGATTGACGGAAAAATCCCCGACAGGATCACTTACATCATTCACGATAACTCTGATGCCCCTATAGCTTTACCTCTTCTCAAGCAATCATCACGTTTCATTTACGCGCACGATGCCTCCAAGTTGTCGTATGGCCAAAATTTTTCTAAAGCACTTGCTCTGTCTTCATCTGACTTTGTATGCATGATGGGAGACGACGACTGGGCATTGCACAGTCAACTCTTGGAGGGCATGGACCGTTGCGATACTGAACTCGCAGATGCATTGATTTGTCCCAACGTCGATTTACTGTTTCATGCGGGAACATCGACGCGATTTTCTGGACAATATCATTCGCTCAGTTTTGTTCAACTTGATGCGATTGGACGAGCCCTGATACAGTTGATTTTTCGCTTCTCTCGGGCAACTAGCGGCATGAAGCTGTTTTGGCTTCAGCAGCCCGATTTATGGGCCTGTACACGCGCCTACTTTGGATTGGTACGCAGGCAGGCATTGCTGGATTGTTTGCCCGAGTCTGCAAATCAGCAAAACATATTTCTGTCCCCAGATTCATTCATGATGGGCGCGATGTCTCGCATCACAAAACTGACATACCAAACGCGAGCCATCGTTGTTCCGGGCACTTCGGCTAGATCAGGCAGCCAATTGAGCAATGTGAGGCAGCACGTCGGATCGGTCTTTAATAACCCCAACTTATCAGCTGCCGACGTTGCGCGGCTGCCTTCAAATACGCCAGATT
>JANMFP010000038.1:0-11882 GCA_031378135.1 Variovorax sp.
AAAACTCTGTCTCAATTTGAGAAATTCCTTCTTTGCTGCGCTGAACTCTAGGGTTTACCTCAGGTGCTGCTTTGTCCAGTTGCCCAACAATGCAATTTGGATTCACTTAGGCAAGGCTTTGCATATCTCAAAGCCACTACCCACAGGAGACTTTTATGCAAAAAATGTTGCACATCAACCCGGACAAATGCACGGGCTGCTTGCAGTGCGAGATGGCGTGTTCGTTTGAGAACTATGGCACGTATGCCACGAGCAAATCGCGCATCAAGGTGTTTGACTTTCATCACACTGGTAAAAAAGTGCCGTACACCTGCACGCAATGCGATGAAGCTTGGTGCTTGCATGCCTGCCCGGTAGAAGCGATCACGATTGACAAAGTCACGGGCGCAAAAGTGGTCAATGAATCCACTTGCGTGGGCTGCAAAGTCTGCACGATTGCTTGCCCCTTTGGCACGATCAATTACGTGCAGGAAACTGGAAAAGTTCAGAAATGCGACCTCTGCGGCGGCGAGCCAGCCTGCGTCGAGGCTTGCCCCACAGCGGCCATCACCTTTGTGGATGCCAACTGGACGGGCATCGACAAAATGAAATCTTGGGCAGATAAATTAGGTAACCAACCGTCTGCCTCTTAAGTTGATGTTGGCAATCAACCAACCATTAAATTTGTCATTTGAATATTTGAAGCGCGTACAAGCCAGCTATACCGCCACGCTGTACGCCACGGATTGAATTGGAGAAACATCATGTCTTGGGCTGGAAAAATCCTTCGCGTTAACCTCACTACCGGCGTTGTCAAATCAGAGCCGCTCAACACCAACTGGGCGCGTGCCTACATCGGCTCGCGTGGCCTCGCTGCGAAATACCTCACCACTGAAGTTGATCCTAAAGTTGATCCGCTCTCGGAAGGCAACAAAATATATTTCACCACTGGCCCGCTCACCGGCACGATGGCTTCAACTGGCGGGCGCTATACGGTGTCTACCAAGAGCCCACTGACAGGCGCGATTGCTTGCTCCAATTCGGGTGGCTATTTCGGTGCTGAGATGAAGATGGCCGGCTGGGATATGGTTGCCGTAGAAGGCAAATCCGCCAAGCCGGTTTATCTCTACATTAATGACGATACCGCCGAGCTGCGTGATGCTTCGCATTTGTGGGGCAAGAGCGTGTTTGAGACGGAAGCGACTTTGAAGAAAGGCCTGCAAGATCCGCTCACCCGAGTTTGCAGCATTGGTAAGGCGGGCGAAAATGGCGTGCTCTATGCTGCAGTGGTCAATGATCTGCATCGCGCGGCGGGCCGCTCGGGTGTGGGCACGGTGATGGGCAGCAAAAATCTCAAAGCGATTGCAATTCGCGGCACCAAAGGTGTGGGCAACATTCGTGATCCGAAAGAGTTCATGAAAGTGACCTACGAGAAGAAGAAAATCCTCGCAGAAAACGCCGTCACAGGCCAAGGCTTGCCCACTTATGGCACGCAGGTGCTGATGAACGTGATCAACGAAGTGGGCGCGCTGCCCACCCGCAATCACCGCAACAATCAGTTTGAAGGTGCGAAAGATATTTCTGCCGAAGCGATGGCCACACCGCGCCCCACCGATGGCAAAAAACCACTGGTGACCAACTAAGCCTGCTTTGGCTGCACCATTGCCTGCGGCCGGATTCAGACGATTGACAAAGACCACTTCACCGTGCAAAACAAGCCGCAATACTGGGGCGCGTCGGGCGGCTTGGAATACGAAGCAGCTTGGGCGCTCGGCGCGGCGAACGGCGTAAAAGATTTAGATGCCTTGCAATATGCCAACGTGCTCTGCAACGAAGAAGGCATCGATCCGATCAGCTTCGGCACCACGGTGGGCGCAGTGATGGAGCTGTATGAGATGGGAGTGCTCACCAAAGAGCAAATCGGCATTGAAGCGCCTTTTGGTTCAGCCCAAGCACTGGCCTTTTTGGCTGAAGAAACGATTTACGGGCGCGGCTTTGGTAAAGAAATTGGGCAAGGCTCCAAGCGCCTGTGCGCCAAATATGGCCACCCCGATTTGTCGATGAGCAGCAAAGGCCAAGAATTCCCGGCGTATGACGGGCGCGGCATTCAAGGCATTGGCTTGGCCTATGCCACCAGCAATCGCGGCGGCTGCCATTTGCGCGGCTACACCATTGCATCAGAAGTGCTGGGCATCCCGGTGAAAACCGATCCGCTGGAGCATGAAGGCAAGCCAGAATTGGTCAAGGCTTTCCAAGATGCCACCGCTGCGTTTGACAGCTCAGGCCTGTGCGTGTTCACGACGTTTGCTTGGGGCTTGGCCGATCTCGCTCCGCAAATGCAAGCCGCTTGCGACACGGGCTACACCACCGAAGAGCTAGAGAAAATCGGCGAGCGCATCTGGAACATGGAGCGCGAGTTCAACAACGCCGCTGGCTTCACCCACAAAGACGACACGCTCCCCAAGCGCCTGTTGACCGAAGCCGCCACCAGCGGCCCAACCAAAGGCAAAGTGAGCGAGCTGGCCAAGATGCTGCCTAAATATTACGAAGTGCGCGGCTGGGATCCAGAGGGCCGGCCAACGGCAAAGACGAAAGAGCGGCTGGGCTTGTGAGTGTTTGCTGATTAGCTGCTAGTTGGCCAGCTAAGCAGTTAATACCTAACAGCCGTACGAAGAAGACGCAAAGTTTACGCAGAAGACGAAAAATAAAAAAAAGGTATTTTCTGCGTTTTCTGCGTAACCTTTGCGTCTTCTGCGTCCGTATTTTGTATTTGATTAGATTTCGATTTCGCCCCAAGGAGGCAAACTATGCACCACATCATCATCGGCGCAGGCCCAGCAGGCGTGATCGCCGCTGAGACGATTCGCAAGCAAGCGCCGCAAGACGAGATCACCTTGATTGGCGATGAAAAAGAAACGCCGTATTCGCGTATGGCGATCCCGTATTTGCTCGTGGGCAATGTTCAAGAGCAGGGCACGCATCTGCGCAAAAGCGCGACGCATTACGAAGATTTGAAGATAAATCGAGTGGTAGCCGGCGTAAAGTCTGTGCAGGTTGCTACCAAAAAGATACTGCTTGATGATGACAAAGAACTCAGCTTTGATACGCTGCTGATCGCCACCGGCTCGCATCCCATCAAGCCGCCGATTCCCGGCATTGATGCAGCGGGCGTTCACAACTGCTGGACATTAGAAGATGCGCGCAGCATCATGAAGCTGGCCAAACCGGGTGCGAAAGTGTTGCAGCTTGGCGCAGGCTTCATCGGCTGCATCATCATGGAAGCGCTGGCTGCGCGTGGCGTGAGCTTAAGCGTAGTGGAGATGGGCGACCGCATGGTGCCGCGCATGATGGGGCCCACAGCGGGCGGCATGATCAGCGAATGGGTGCAATCCAAAGGCGTGAAGGTTTATACGGGTACGCGCGTGGAGGCGATCACCCCGGGCACACCATTGAAAGCCAAGCTGTCTAACGGCACCACGATGGAAGCCGATTTGGTCATCAGCGCAGCGGGCGTGCGCCCCGCCATTGGCTTTTTAGAAGGCAGCGGCATCACCTGCTTGCTCGGCGTGCTCACCGACGAGCATTTGCAAACCAACGTACCTGGCATCTTTGCTGCGGGCGATTGCGCCGAAGCGTTTGACAAAGTGAGCGGCAAAACCATTGTGAGCGCGATCCAACCTAACGCAGCCGAGCAGGCAAGGGTGGCTGCGATGAACATGGTCGCCCATGCGCGTGGCCGCAAGGCGCAGGCCAATTTGCGCGGCGTGACGCAGATCAACGTGCTCGATACGTTGGGCATGATCTCGACGAGCTTCGGTGATTGGCAAGGCCGGCCAGGCGGCGAGCATGTCGAGATCACCGATGCAACCCAAGGCCGCCATCTCAGCCTGCAATTCCAAGGTGACGTGCTGGTGGGCTGCAACAGCGTCGGCTGGACAGATCACGTCGGCGCGATGCGCGGCTTGGTCGAAGGGCAAATCAGCCTAGGCGATTGGAAAGACAAGCTCAAAGCAGATCCCACCCAACTCATGGCCGCCTATATTGCGACTGCGCAAGGGCAGAACCAATTGAGCGGCGCTGCGGATGTTTCTCGCAGAGGTAGGTGACGTTCTTTGTTCACTCCATTCCGTTCGCCCTGAGCTTGTCGAAGGGCTTGCTGGGGCTTCGGCAAGCTGAGCCCGAACGGAGCCAAGAAAACGCTGCGGCAAGTCACTAAACTCAGCATATGAACATCACCCTCAAGCTCTTCGCCTCCCTCACCGATTATTTGCCCCCCGAATCGCGCCGCAGCAATATCGTGGCGCTGCAAGTGCAAGAGGGCGCGAGTATTTTGCAAGTCATCGAGCCCTTCGGCCTCCCCATGAAGCTCGTGCACCTGGTGCTCATCAACGGCCACTACATCAACCCAGAAGACCGCGCCACTCGCCCCTTGGTAGAAGGCGACGTGCTCGCCATCTGGCCGCCGATTGCGGGTGGGTAGGCAGGCGGATAAGCGCTCAGACCCTGAACCGTTCGGCGCGACCTTAACCCCGTTCGGGCTGAGCTTGTCGAAGCCTTCTGTCGCCATCCTGTAAGAATCTATCTGTATCCAGCTACTAATTCAATAGCGCTCCGCGCAATATCTATGTCGGCAATCAGCCATTTTTCATCATAAAACCCATGCAAAGCCACTACCCAGTCCAATTCGACCGAGAAATGGGCTGCACAGAAACCGAATGGCTAGGCTGGCTCCCCGAAGCCATGGGAGAAGTGCCGTGGCAGCTCGCCCATGGCAGAGCCGATTCCCAACTCCCAAGCGGCAAGCTCAGCATCCAATGGCACACGGGCGAACCCCGCCGCATCGCATTGTTCAGCCTGCCCCGCCTGCACGTCAGCTTCGAGTTCACCGGGCTAGACGATGCTCAGCGCTACACCTTCATGAAACGCTTTGATTTGTATATGCACCGAGGCGGCGGGTAGCCTGAATTAGAAGCTGCCTAGCCTGTCGATCAATTGATTCACGTCAATTCATCTAGGGTTGAATTAGCCTTGAAGCGTTCTTTCAAACCAAGACCTTGCGCTCTCAGGCTGAACGCCCAATTGCGATGCGTCATTGACTGTGCGTGCAAGTGCATGCGGTGCATCTATCAAATGGCGATAGTAGTCTGCAATATCGTCGCCTGCAGGTGCTCCGGCCATGCTATTGAGCATCATTGCAAACTCATCAAGTGGCGTTTGCACATAGGCAACTGGTTGATTCAACACTTTTGCCACAACGGCAGCAAGCTCATCGCCATTCAAAGCCTGTGCTCCACCCACGCGTAGCGTCGTTCGATTCGCAAGCTCGGGATGGATTGCCGCAGCAACAGCACACTCGCCCAGAGTCTTGTGCGAAACCCAAGAAATCTTGGCGTCACGCGGCGCAGGGTAGGGCAATGCGCCTTGCCTCATGGCCTCCACTGCCCAAGGCGCAGCCAGATTATCCAGATAGACCGTGGGCTCCAAAACAACCGCTGGCGTTGACCCCGCCAGCAAAATATCGCGCAAGTTGGCAAGATTTTGAGCAACTGGTTTGTTGTAGCCCTGAAAAATAGTCGCAGCCGTGTTGAACACGATACGTTTGACATCGGCTAGCGCGGCTGCCTTGGCAATCGTTTGCATCATGCTCTCGCGCACGCCCGTGCGATGATCAATCGGCGAGGTGACGATCAATGCATCAACGCCTGCGAGTTGAGATGCCAGCTTGGAAGGATCGTCATAACCACCTTCTGAGCGAGAAACGCGCCGCACTTGATGCCCTGCTGCTGTGGCCGCTTGAAAGATAGCAGCGCCTTGCGCACCGCGTGTTCCTGTGATTGCAATAGTAAAACTCATAAAAACTCCTTGGTAAAGCCAGGAGTGTTGCTGGTGCAAGCTAAAATAGCAATAACGCACAATTTCAATACGTAGTATCAAAATGAATACTGTATTTGCCCGAAAACCCACCCAGAAACCCACCCAACCCCCCGCTCTGCTGAGCGATTTGCCCTGCCCGGTGGAGACCACATTGCAAGTCATCGGAGGCCGATGGAAAGCACTGATTCTGTTTCATCTACAAGATGACAAACGCAGGTTCAACGAGCTGCGCAGGCTGATTCCTAGTGTCACGCAACGCATGCTGACGGCTCACCTGCGAGAGCTAGAAAGCGATGGTGTGATTGTGCGCAAGGTGTACCCCGTTGTGCCGCCGCATGTGGAGTATTCCTTGTCAGAGTTAGGGCGCACCTTGTCGCCCATATTGACAGCGATGGCGCAATGGGGTGGCGTGTATCAAAGCTCGATTGATGGCCAAAAGCGACCAGAGGTGACCTAGTCTCCAAGCAGCAGGGCTTCTTTGTGGGATACGAAAACTATCAATTTAATAGCAATTTGCGCAGTATACATGCCGGCTACTTGCCCTTTTGATCTAAAAAAACGTGGAAATTCGGGTAGTGGGTACTTGTGCGGTCGTCTTTCTGCGGCCATCAGCAGCTCATACGACAGTAGGCTGCTTCGTGTACTATCGTAGTGCAAGCGACTAGCAAACCGATTAGCTACGCCCAGCAAGGAGAGTCAAACCATGAGCACCGCCATCACCCAGCATCCCAACATCATGAGCGGTGCGCCCTGCTTTGTGGGCACGAGGGTGACTGTCTCTACCTTGTTCGACAGTCTCAGTGACGGCGCAACCCTGCAGCAATTTGTCGAATGGTTTCCGGGCGTGAGCTTGGAGCAGGCCAAAGCTGTACTTAAGCAAGCTTCAGATGAACTGCCAAAGCTAGTGCATTAAGCAATGCGGATACTTTTTGACCAAGGCACGCCCGCGCCGTTGCGGTATCAACTGCAAGGGCATCAAATTGTGCTCGCCTATGAACAGGGTTGGGTAACTTTGGAAAATGGTGAACTACTCAGCGCGGCTGAAGCAGCGGGATTTGAAGTATTGATCACCACAGACAGAAACCTGCGTTATCAGTAAAACCTGACGAACAGAAAAATCGCAGTGATCGTGCTGTCAGCGCCGAGTTGGCCAAGAGTGAAGAAAATTGAAGACAAGATTTGCAGGCCCTGAAGACGATCAAGTCCAACGATTATTTAGAAATTGAAGTGCCTTGGTGAAATCAATGGCTAAAAATTTTTCAGAGCTACGCGCCAAGCTGCCACCCAAAGCGCGCGCACTGGCGCATGAGCAAACACAAACCATGCTGGCCGAAATGCCCCTCCATGAACTGCGCCGTGCGCGTGGCCTTTCGCAAAGAATGCTGGCAGAAAAACTGCATGTGCAGCAACCCTCAGTCGCCAAAATGGAGCGACGAACGGATATGTATATCTCGACGCTGCGCAGTCAAATTGAAGCGATGGGCGGTGAGCTAGAGGTGGTCGCTAAATTCCCCGATGGAACGGTGAAAATCAATAACTTTGCAGAGTTGGCTTAAATCATAGGCAACCGGTGGTATTCGACATGAACACCCTGACCGTTGGTGTATCCACCCTCGCCGATAGCTTGGCTACCATGGCGCACACCATGCAAACGCGCAAACCCCAAAATCCGCATTACAGCTTTGAAAGTGCTGCCAACTTGATGCGCACCTTGGGCGGCAAGCGCTTCGATCTCATTCAAGCCATGAGCGGTGCAGGCCCTATCACCATCCGCGAGGCAGCGCGCAGAGCAGGGCGCGATGTAAAAGCCGTGCACGGTGATGTACAAACCTTGCTGGCCTGTGGCGTGTTGGACAAAACCCCCGACGGCAAAATCGTGCTGCCTTATGACGCTGTGAAGGTAGAGTTTTTGCTGAAGGCGGCTTGATACCTGTTTTGCTGTCCACTACAAACTGCCGATGAACTCTAAGCTTGTTTACCAACTCGTCGCACCAAGGTAATCGCATGCTCCGGGCACACCTTGACGCATTCTGCGCAGGCGCTGCATGCATCGGGAAGTTTGATAAAGGCTTGCTTGCCGCCATGTGCCCATGCTTTGACGCGACCTTTGAGGCTGAGGGTTTTGCGCTCGCTAGGTGGCAGGATGCCGATTTCTAGCACGTCATAGGGGCAAGCGGGTACGCAGGGGCCTTTGCCTTCGCAGCGGTTGCGATCAATCACGGGGATGAATGTGCCCGCAGGGTGTTTGGATGTGGTGCTGCTCATCGCGTGATTTTCCCGCTGGTGAGCAGTTCCCATGTGATCCGATGGTTGGCCGCGATGAACCATAGCGGCGAATAATCTTTGCGCGTGACGCGCACATCGCCCACCGCCGCGTTGCGCTCAACCAAGCGATGCGCCATCAAGCCGGGCAGAGCGTGCACCACCGGGAAGAACAGCATCAGCCAAGGCCAGCCAAGTAATGGCGTGGCGATCAGCCATGCAAGCCCAAGCAAAGTGCCAGCCACATGCAGCGCCACGGTGAGCGGATGTTGATGCTCGGGCAAAAAGACTTGGGTGTAGAAATCGTTAAAGCGCAATGCAGCGCCGGGCTCGTTCGTGGTGTTCATGGTGAATGCCTAGAGGTTGACAAGGTAGGAAAATTATGCGAGCCTTTGCTCGCTTTTCATACTCGCATTCAACTCATAGGATGGCCGCCCTCATGCCGCAAACGATTTCTCCCCGAAAGAAGCCGCTTCAAGCGCGCTCTGCGTTCACCGTGCAAGCCATTTTGGATGCAGCGGCTCGCGTTTTGGCTTCGCATTCGTTGGATGGCTTCAATACCAACCGCGTGGCTGAAGTCGCAGGTGTCAGCGTGGGATCGTTGTATCAATACTTTCCCAATAAAGACGCTTTGATTGCCAGCTTAATCGCCTATGAGCAAGACAAGCTTGCGCAATCGGTGGAGGCCTGCGCAGCAGCGGGCCAGCAAAAATCACTGCGCAAATCGCTGGAGAGGTTGGTGCAAGTGGCAGTTGATCACCAGTGGAGAAATCCGAGGTATGCCGCTGCGCTCGATCATGAGGAAAAGCGCTTACCCGTTTCAGAGAATCTGCGAATGATTCAAGAGCGGCTGGTCGCCGCTGTAGCGCACATACTGCACAGGCATCTTGCGCCGCTGCCCAAGCGAGCGCTGATGCAATTGGCCAAAGATTGCGTGGTGATCTGCAAGGCCTTAGTTGAAGCAGAAAGTGCCGATGCCCAGCAGAAAGCCTTGCCAGCCTTAAAGAAGCGCGTGGTCGATTGGCTAATGTACAGGCTTCAAGTGCATGCGGCTGAATGAAATTGATTCACAATCCTGTCCATGGAAAACATAGATGTGTTGGTGTTGCGCCAACTCCGCGATTGGCGCACGCAAGGCAAAAAGGCGCTGCTGGCCACTGTGGTGCGCACTTGGGGTTCATCGCCTCGGCCTGTGGGCTCAATCATGGCGCTTTGTGAGAGTGGGGCGGTGGTGGGGTCGGTCTCGGGCGGGTGCATTGAGGATGATTTGATTGATCGGTTTACGAAAGCCTATTCCAGTGTTGCTTCGGGCGTGGCTGATCCTGATGTGGAGCGCACGATCCCCTCCGGCGCACCGCAGTTCATCAAGTACGGCATCAGCGCTGATGAAGCGCATCAATTTGGCCTGCCTTGCGGGGGCACGCTGGAGCTGCTGCTGGAGTTTGATCCCGATGCCGCTCTTCTTGCGGAGCTGGTGAAAGCGCTGGATGCGGGGCGCTTGATGTTGCGCACGGTGCAGCTTGCTACGGGCGCGGTGACGCAGAATGAGAGTGCCGCGCCGCAGGAGCTTTCCACGGACAGGCAGGAGCTGGCGGTCAACGCGCAGCAGCTCTCCAACACCTTCGGCCCCGAATACCGCATGCTGTTGATCGGCGCGGGGCAGCTTGCAGAATATTTGGCCACGATGGCGCTGTTTAACGGCTTTGCCGTGACCGTGTGCGACCCGCGCGACGAGTATCGCGGCGCATGGAGCGTGCCGCAAGCAGCGATCACCACCGAGATGCCCGACGACGTGGTCAAAGCCTTCCGCCCAGACAGCCGCTCCTGCGTGATCGCGCTCACGCATGACCCCAAGCTGGATGATCTTGCTCTGCTCGAAGCCTTGGAAACGCCCGCCTTCTACATCGGCGCCATCGGCAGCCGCCGCAACAACGCCCTGCGCCAAGCCCGCATGAAAGAGCATTTTGAGCAAACCGATGAGAGCCTCGCGCGCCTGCGTGGCCCGATTGGCATCTACATCGGCAGCAAGCTGCCCAGTGAAATCGCAGTCAGCATCATGGCCGAAATCCTCGCTGTGAAAAATGGCGTGAAGCTGCCTCGCGAGATGGAAGTGGCCTTGGCGAAAGATGAGCTTGAGGTGCTGCCAAACGATGCGGAGAGCAGGCTGGTGTGTCAGCACATGCGATAAGCACTCCTTATTAAAAATTATTAATTTCATAGCAATCTGCGCAGTAGATTTGCCGGCTATCTGCCGATTTGGCTTAAAAATTTATAGTTTCATCGATTCCTGAAGCATCCCTGCGTACTCTTCACGAGTTGCGATACGGGGATTGGTTTTGTGGCAATGATCAAGCATCGCGCCGTCGATGACTTTTTCGTACAAGTCGTGGGTCACGCCCATGTTGGCCAAGCCTTTAGGTAAGCCGAGGCGGTGCACCATGTCTGCAAGGGCGGGAATCACGTCGCTGCCCGAGCTGAGGCTCATTGCTTGGGCCATGCGATTTAAGCGGTCTTCTTTTTGTACGGATTCAGCGGACGAGTTGAAGCCCACAACGGCGGGGAGGAACATGGCGTTGAGTGTGCCGTGGTGCAGGCGGGGGTTGACGCCGCCTAAGCTATGCGAGAGGCTGTGGACGCAGCCTAAGCCTTTTTGGAAGGCCATTGCGCCTTGCATGCTGGCGCTCATCAGGTGAAAACGCGCCTCTTGATCTTGGCCGTTTTTGGTGGCGCGCTCGATGTGCGCCCAGCCTCGGCGCAGGCCATCGAGGGCGATGCCGTCTGCGGGTGGGTTGAAGCTGGGGGCTAAAAAGGTTTCGATGCAATGGGCAATCGCATCCATGCCGGTGGCAGCCGTCAAACCTGCGGGCAGGCCGAGCGTGAGCTGAGGATCGCAGATGGCGGCTTTGGGAACGATGTGCCACGAGTGGAAGCCAAGCTTGCGGCCATCTTCGACGATGAGGATCGCACCGCGAGCGACTTCGGAGCCTGTGCCGCTGGTGGTGGGCACGGCGATGATGGGGGCGACTTCGCTAGAGATTTTTGGCGAGCCACCTTCGATGGTGGCGTAGGTTTTGAGCACGCCGCCTTGCGGCACGAGGATGGCGATGCCTTTGGCGCAATCAATCGCCGAGCCGCCGCCCACGGCGATGATTCCGTCGCAGCCTTTGCCGTTTAATGCTGCGCGATAAGCGATCAGGCCAGCCTGTACGGCGGCCTCGGTCGGATTACTCGGCACATCATCAAAAATCGCAGCGGGCGATATCCCGTTATTTAGTCCCAAAGCGGCAATCACTTTGTCCACAATGCCTGCAGCGCGCACGCCTTTGTCGGTCACGATCAAGGGGCGCTGGATGCCGACGCGCTCGCATTCGGATTTCAACGTAGAGATTGCGCCATGGTCAAACTGAATGTGGGTGACGTAGTAGATGTAAGCCATGATGCGATATACCTGCGAAGTTTTGTAAGATGATTGACTTTACAACGAGGAGAACATCCATGCACACATCAGCCGCGGTATTTTCCAAAGCATTTTTATCCGCCAGTGTTTTCGCTTTGAGCCTATTGGCCACCGCAGCGCAGGCTTGCATGACGGATGAGCAGGTGAGCGCTTTGCATGCGAGCTATTTGGCCAAAACGCCCGCTATCAACCCAGAAGGTTTGAACGACGCTGCGGGCGAATGCAGCCGCGCCAAGCTCACCGCTCTCATGGAAAAGCAGGGCGCAAAACTTGTTGGCTACAAAGCTGGCCTCACCAATCCTGCTGTGCA
>JANMFP010000053.1:0-11239 GCA_031378135.1 Variovorax sp.
CCTCACCGGCAAAGCGCGCGAAGCGCTCGGCCTGCCACCCTCCACCCTCTTCCGCCTACCCACACCGCCGACTTCCAAGGCCAAGGGTTTCACGCTCGCGCAAAAAATGGTCGGCCGCGCTTGCGGTTTGCCAGAAGTGAATGGACAGCAAAAGGGCGTTCTCCCCGGCACGTATTGCGAGCCCAAGATGACCAGCGTCGGCAGCCAAGACACCACCGGCCCAATGACCCGCGATGAACTCAAAGACCTCGCCTGCCTCGGCTTCTCCTCCGATCTCGTCATGCAATCCTTCTGCCACACGGCGGCTTATCCCAAGCCAGTCGACGTGAAGATGCACCACGAGTTGCCCAACTTCATCAGCAACCGCGGCGGCATCAGCTTAAAGCCCGGCGATGGCATCATTCACAGCTGGCTCAACCGCATGCTCCTGCCCGATACCGTGGGCACAGGCGGCGACAGCCACACACGCTTCCCCATCGGCATCAGCTTCCCCGCTGGCTCCGGCTTGGTCGCCTTCGGCGCGGCTACCGGCGTGATGCCACTCGATATGCCTGAGAGCGTCTTAGTACGCTTCAAAGGCAGCATGCAACCCGGCGTGACGCTGCGCGATTTGGTGCACGCGATTCCTCTGTACGCCATCAAAGCGGGGCATCTCACAGTTGCCAAAACCGGCAAGGTCAACATCTTTTCCGGCCGCATTTTGGAAATTGAAGGTTTGCCAGATTTGAAGGTCGAGCAAGCGTTTGAGCTGAGTGACGCATCCGCCGAGCGCTCCGCTGCGGGTTGCACGATTGCGCTCAACAAAGAGCCGATCATCGAGTACATCAACTCCAACATCGTGCTGCTGAAAAACATGATCGCCCAAGGCTACCAAGATGCCCGCACCATTGGCCGCCGCATCAAAGAAATGGAAAAGTGGCTGGCCAACCCCCAGCTCTTAAAAGGCGATGCCGATGCGGAATACGCCGCCATCATCGAGATCGATTTGGCCGAGATCACCGAGCCCATCGTCTGCTGCCCGAATGACCCAGATGATGCAAAAACGCTCAGCGACGTGGCAGGCAACAAAATCGACGAAGTCTTCATCGGCAGCTGCATGACCAACATCGGCCATTTCCGCGCAGCGTCCAAGCTCTTGGAAGGCAAGCGAGACATCCCCGTCAAACTCTGGATGGCCCCTCCCACCAAGATGGACGCGCAGCAATTGACAGAAGAAGGCCATTACGGCGTCTTCGGCAACGCCGGCGCCCGCATGGAAATGCCCGGCTGCAGCCTGTGCATGGGCAACCAAGCCCAGGTCAAAGAAGGCGCAACCGTGATGAGCACCAGCACCCGCAACTTCCCCAACCGCCTAGGCAAAAACACCTTCGTCTATCTCGGCTCCGCCGAGCTAGCCGCCATCTGCTCCAAACTAGGCCGCATCCCCAGCAAGGCTGAATACTTGACCGACATCGGTGTGATCAACCAAGACAGCAGCAAGATCTACAAATACCTCAACTTTGACCAGATTGCTGAGTACAAAGAAGCGGCGGATGCGGTAAGCATCTAAATTTTCTCTTCAAGCCAAGTCGTCTAAGCTTCTTGCTGATACAGCAAGAAGCTTTTTTGTTATTATTGCGACCGCAAGCAATAACTCTTACCCTGCACAACCGTGCAGATCCGCTCACTGTTTGTTTATCGTGCCCGCCTATTCAACCGGTGTGTGCACTGCCCTAACTAGCGGACGCGGATCATGACTAAATTTTTACACATACTTTTGCTGGCCATCAAAACAGCATTGTTGCTTTGCCTGATACTCTTTTGTATCCCAGCCGACTAAGACTTACTGTAAGCCTTCTTCACATGCTGCTTACCTAACGCCGGATAGTGCTTCACATTCAAAGTCAGCAACTGCAAATCCTGCTCCAGCGCCGTTGCAGCAATCAGCGCATCGTTCAAACCCACGCCATGCGAGCGGCCATAGTCACGGCGCAGCAGGCCGCCGCTTATGGCGATCTCGGCTGTTAAATCTGCCACATCCAGCGAAGAAATCAACTGCGCCAAAGCTTCGTGCTCTGCGCCACCAGTCAAACCTTAAGGCAGACCTGCATGAAGCTCCGCCACGCTCGCAGCGCTGATCCAAACGCGCTCGGGGACGATTTAGATGCAGGCTATAGCTGCGGACGGTCACGCGGGTCATCGATCCACGCAACGGCATCGACCAGAGGTTCGCGTTGTTTGGCGGCGATCAAAATGCGCGCTCCCTGCGACGCAGCTTGCTCAAGCTAGGCACTTCGGGATTTCACAGCACTGCGCATTCACAAATCGAATATCAATCAGGGTGTTATCTGAGCAGCGGCTACTTGTATGAATTCAACAACGCATGCAAATCACCCTCGAAAACGCTACAAATTTAATAGCAAACTAGCTATATTTTATGCCGGCCATATGCAGATTTATCTTAAATAATGGCATTAAAAAAGCTGTTGTTTATTGCGCAAACAGAGCGAAAAATCGCCAATTTTGCTGATGCACTGTCAGAATTACCGGGGGCGCGGTTTGCAATTTGTCGTAAATGACTACAGTGGATTCAATCATTACGCTTTTTCCTCCATGTACTCGCTCCTCCCTGCATTGGTTTCCGGCCTTTTTATCGCTTTCGGCTTTTATGTGCTGGCTGCAAAAGGGATGAACCGTGTAACGGCAGTCTTCTTTCTTTTTTGCGTCACCACTTTCTTTTGGCATGGCAGTTGGGCTGTGCTTTACACCGCCTCAGATGCTGCGGTGGCAGACCAGATCATTAGCTTTGGTTATCTGATGATCGTTTTTCTTCCAACGACGATGTATCACTTTTCAGCTGAAATATGTGCACAAAGATCCGAGCAACGCTGGATCTTTGCATCGTATGGCTTGGCTGCAGTGCTGGCAGTTTTTGTGCCTTGGGGTAACTTGTTCATCGATGGGCACTACACATACTTCTGGGGTTTTTATCCCAAGGCAGGGCCTTTGCATGCGGTACATGTGCTGCAAACAGCAGTGCTGGCATTGCGAGTTTTTGTGATGGCATACCAGCGCTACAAAGATGCACCGCTCGCGCAGCGGGGAAAGTGGCGTATTTTCTTGGCAGCGGTGCTGTTTTACATGCCAGCTGCTGTTGATTATTTATGCAACTACGGGCTGGAATTCTATCCGCCTGGTGTTATTTTCATTGCGATCAGTCTGTGTTTGATGAGCTATGTGGTGATTCGCCATGATCTGCTCAGCCCGTTTGCTGCTGCTGCCACCATCGCGCATGAGCTGCGCACGCCCTTAGCCACAATCCGCATGCAGGCCAGCCATGCGGCGGCGCAATTACCTCAGCTTCTGCAACAGTTACGTCAATCTCATGCCAGTCAAAGCCTGGGCAGCAGCGCATCCAGCAACGAAGCAGGCTTGGCCTCTCATCAAGCGCTGGAGATGATGTGCAGCAAGATCGTGCAACAGGTTGATCGCAGCAACAAAATGATTGATTTGATCTTGGCTTCTGCGCGAATGGAGCATATCGATGCCAGTGAATTCAGTGTGCAATCCATGCGGTCTTGCGTGCAAGAAGCAGTCGATGGTTATCCCATGACAGCTGCTGAGCGCAGAAAGATTCAAGTTAGCGTTGTGCAAGATTTCGATTTTTGGGGCTCTCAAGAGCTGATGGTATTTGTGATCTCTAACGTAATAAAAAATGCCTTGTACGCTATGAAGGCAGCAGAAAGAGGAGATATTCATATCCGCGTTGACCGCGTAGCAACACTCGGCGTGCTAACAGTCAAAGACACAGCTAGCGGCATCCCTAAAAGTATCATTAAGCGAATTTTTGACACTTACTACAGCACCAAAAAATCGGCTGGAGCGGGCGTAGGTCTGGCATTTTGCCAGCGCGTGATCAAGGCATTTGGCGGGAACATAGGCTGCGAGTCTGTGGAAGGCGAGTACACAAGGTTCACGGTCTCTTTGCCTATCAATGCTGCGCCAAGGGCGATTGATCGACCTGAGAGCCTGGCAGTATCTTGAGCAGCTGCGCGGTGCAGTCTGCTCTTACCAGTTTCAGGGCCGCATCTAGCTGTTGCGATGATCCGCACTCATGTTTGCATGTCTGGCTTGGTTGCATTCAGAGCCAAGAGCTAGGCGTAGCCTTGAAAGCGCCCATTCTGGGCAAAGCAAGCTTTGATCGCCTATCGCGATTATTTCTAACTTTTCAAGGAAACCACCATGCTTACAAGCAACCACTCCTCCGAGCTGATTTCTATACCGAATATCCCAAGCTTTCCCCTTGGCGAAGCAGAACAAATTATTGTTCCCAATCGATCCATTGGTATTCAGACTTTTCACCACAGCATCGACATCTATCTGAAAGAATCTAACGCTTATGGAAACACCTATTTTGCGCGCTACTTTGAATGGCAAGGTATTTGCCGCGAGCGCTGGTTGCATCAATGCATTGCACAGGATCTGTTGCAAACCCAAGGCGTGCTGATTACTAAGAGAGCACATCAAGAGTACCTCCAAGAGACATTCCCTTTTCAAACCATTCAGTGCGAACTCAATACCTTTGAGGTGAAAGCTTGCTCACTTTACCTGCTTTTTCGCTTTCTCGTCGATGGCAAACCGGTGTCGCAAGGCTATCAGCAGATCGTGTTTGCTTCGCATGACAAGCGCATCCAAAGATTGCCAGAGGATGTGCTTAAAAAAGTGCGTGCTTATGAAATGAGAGAGTGCGACTGGGTGCAATAACGCGTTGGGCACTAGCAGCGAGTGTGAAAGCAATCACTGCTAGTGCCTGCTAAACAGCCTCAAGCCACGGTAGCAGCAGCGTGAATTGCGAGCCTTGGCCCAGCACGCTTTTCACCTGAACGCTACCGCCATGCGCGCGTGCAGCACGATCCACGATAGCCAAGCCTAAGCCAGTGCCGGGAATGGTGTTGGCGTTGGTGGCGCGGTAGAAGCTTTCAAACAAGCGCGGAAGCTCTTGCTCGGGGATGCCCATGCCGTGGTCGCGAACTGCTAGCAGCAGATAAGTGCCTTGCTCGCTCTTGCGTTGCGCCGCCCACACGGTAACTTCCGTGCCCAACGCTGAATATTTGCAAGCGTTAGAGATGAGATTGATCATCATTTGACCGAGCAATGTTTGATCCAGCATGAGCTTGGTGCGCGCATCCACTGGCGGCTCCAGATGAATAGAGATGAGGTTGCGGCGCGGCTGTGCGCGATTGATCTCTTCCAGCAGGCTCTGCAAACAGCTGAGCACGGGCGTGGCCGACGGCACAAACGCGGTGCTGCCAGCATCGATGCGGCCAAAGGCCAGAAAGCTGTCCATCATGGCTTGAATGCGTTGCACTGCGCGCTGAATATCAGCCACTGCATCTGCGCGCTCCTCCACCGAGAGACGCTCGTTGTAATGCTCCAGCAATTCAGAGCTGGTTTGAATGGTGGCCAAAGGCGTGCGAAATTCGTGCGAGGCCATAGAGACAAAGCGCGTCTTGAGATCACCGAGCTCTTTTTCTTTGGCCAGCGATTTGCGCATCTTCTCTTCTGATTCACGCAGCTGGGTGATATCTGTCAAAAAAATCAACACGCCCCAGCGCCCATCCCATTCAATGATGGAGCCATGCAGCCGCACCCAACCCAGCTGGCTCTCAGTGCTCAGCTGCTCCGAGGGCGGTGTGATGGTTCGAAGCACGGCGGTGCGATCGGGATCGCCAGCGATCATTTGCTTGCGGCGCTGCAATGCGAAAGCGCGATCATCAGGATGCAAGAGGTGAATCGATTGCACACCTCGCAATTGCTCCTCGCTCAAACCAAAGAAGCGTTGTGCCGCTGGATTCGAATACACCACCACGCGATCCAAGACGAAGAGCGCACTTTGATCAGAGTTGTCCACCAGCGAGCGATAACGCGCTTGCGAGCGCAAGAGTGCTTCATTCATGACGGCGATTTGAGAGGTGTCGCGAACACTAGCCACTGATGTTATTTGACCATTGAGCATCGCTGAGCGGCCTGTGATTTCTACCGTCACCAATGAGCCATCTGCGCGTGGCAGTTGCGCAGGATACACATGATCGCGCCCCAAGTGCATGTGCTTTTCTGCAAACTCCCAGTCTCTCTTTTGGAAAAGATGGCTGGCGCGTATACCTATCAAATCCTCACGGCGCTTACCCAGCATGCGCGTGAACGCATCGTTGCAATCAAAAATAAGGCCTTCGCGATAAAACACGATGCCTTCCGTGCCAGCTTGCACAAAGCGCTCTGCTCTTTCCTCGCTCTCACGCGCAGCTTGTGCCGCGCGATGTTGCTCGCTCACATCATCGATAAAGACAAAGCCTCCAAACACATCGCCGTTAGCCAGAACATTCGGTACGATGTGCACTTCGATCCATTGTGTGCTTGCGCTACTCAACAGCACCTCGCGCACATAACGCACCGTCTCACCAGCTTGCGCCCGCTTTGTATAAGGCTCAATCACCGCCCAGCCCGCCTCGCCAACGATTTCTCTCGTATGTTTACCCAGCATTTCTGGCACGGTGGTGCCGAAAGCTTTGGCGTAAGCATGATTGGCGTAAACGCAGCGGTTGCTGGTGTCAAAGTAACCCACCATGGCTTGCAAATGGTCTAAGAGTAGTTGTAGCTGCGCAAGGCTTACGTCTTGGATAACAGGTTGGCTTGCCACAAGAGCTGAAACACCAGACTTGTGAGATGTCATCAATCCAGTCTAACATCACACCGTATCTAACAAAAAAGGCCTGTCATGCATCGTATTTTGGTGGTTGATGACGAAGAAGGAATTCGCAAAAATATAGAACGCTTACTGACGCTAGAGGGCTATGAAGTGGCTTCCGCGCCCAACGGGCAGCATGGCTTAGTGATTGCGCGCTCCATGCTTCCCGACATCATCATCACAGACATCAATATGCCCGGCATGGATGGCTTTGCGATGCTGGATGCGGTTCGACATCATCCCGAGCTTGATCGCACCATTGTGATCATGCTCACTGCAGCCGACGAGCGCGACAGCATGCGCCGCGGCATGCGCTTGGGAGCAGACGATTACCTGACCAAGCCTTTTCGCCGCGAAGAGCTCCTTGATGCGATTCGTTCCCAGCTGAAAAAAATTGATCGCTTTAATCGCGAAAAAGATCACGCTGTTGCCAAGGCAACGCTGCTCACTGAAGAGAAAACACGCGAACATTTTCGCGAACAGTTTGCTGGCGGTAGCTATGGTGATTCGCCCTTATCAATTGACTCACCGAGTAGCCACCCCAGTTTCAGCAGCTCGTTGCCGCCAGACAGTAGTTCGATGCAAACCACGCAAGCCACAGTGATGTTTGCTGACATTCGCAATTTCACCACCATGGCCGAGCGCCTCTCCGCAGCAGAACTGGCCCTGTTGCTGGGCCGCTATTTTGAGCTGGCCTGCCGTCCGGTGGTGGCATTCGGCGGAACGCACTTGAAAATGTTGGGGGATGGTCTTCTGGCCTTGTTTGAAGAGACTCAGCATAGCGAAGAGGGTGATCTCACACATGCGCAGCGCGCACTGGCTGCTTCGGTGGGCATCCAAGAATCAATCACCAGCTTCAAGCATTGGATGGAGCAGCAGTATGGGCAGCGGGGTTTGCCGAGTTTCAATGTGGGCATTGGCCTGCACAGCGGAGAAGTGATGCTGAGCCGGCTTGGAGGTGCAGACTCGGCCGAAATCACGGCGCTCGGCGACAGCGTCAACATCGCCTCCCGACTGCAAGCCGCCGGCAAAGAGCTCGGCTGGCCGATTGTGGCCAGCATCGATACAGCGCAGCTTGCAGGTATTAGCCTGCAGCGAGGCCGCAACGAGCTGGTTTACTTACGCGGGCGAGAAAAGCCAGTAGCGGCTTGTGAAGTGCTAGGGATGACAGCAGTGCGCTCTTTGCAGCAAACCCATCCACCTTTTGAATATGATGTGCAATCGCTCCAAGCTGCTGCCGCACAAAATTCAAGCTTATCAGCACGCGCTGCCAAAGAAGCCTTAAAAGAATCGCTTTGGAATTTGCAATCAGGCAGCTTTCAGAGCATGCAGCAGAGTTTTCGCGGCTATCAAATCATTCGCAAACTCGGCGAAGGCGGTATGAGCGATGTATTCTTAGCTTATTCTGCGGCACAAAAATGTGAGGTGGTGCTTAAAGTGCTGCGCACCGCGGTCTCCAATGATGCCGAAATGCTGCGCCGCTTCATTCAAGAGTATGCCGTTCTGGCCAAGCTCACACATCATCACGTCTCGCGCATTTACGACCAAGGCTTCACCGATGATTACGCTTACATCGCCATGGAATACCTCTCTGGCGGTACGCTCAAAGAAGAGATTCGCGCACGCGGCACACCTGGTAATTCGCTCACCGGCACACCTGCGCAAATTCATGGTCGCGTGATTGATTTGCTGCGCCAAATTGCAAGCGCACTGAACGCCATTCACAAGCTTGGTTTGGTCTATCGCGACTTAAAACCCGACAATTTAATGTTCCGCACCGTCAATGGCGAGTTGGTTTTGGTAGATTTTGGCATCGTCAAGAATATCGGCGAGCAAACTGCGGGCCTCATTCCCGAAAGCCTCGTGAGCACCGAGCATGGTCAAGTGATCGGCACACCGTATTACGTGAGCCCCGAGCAAGCCACTGGCCAAGAAGTCACGCACCGCAGCGATTTTTACAGCCTTGGCGTGATGCTCTATGAAATGCTGACTGGCTCGCGCCCTTACAAAGGTGATTCACTCAACGAATTGCTCGCACGCCATTTGCATGCTGAGATTCCGCGCTTGCCACCGGAGCATGCGATTTTTCAAATGCTGCTGGATAGCTTAATGGCCAAACAGGCGATTGATCGGCCAGCGGATGCGCTGGGCATTTGGCGTGGCTTGGATATTCTTGCTGAGAAAACGGGAAACTTGCCTAACACACGGCTTGAATAATGTGAAGACTCTTGCACAGCTGCCAGTGCCGCTTTCAGGCATTTCAAATATTTCAAGCAGCCAGAGCAGCCCGAGCGATGCGTGCTGCTCCACCTTGCAAAAGCACGACCAAGGCACCTGCACCGCCCTGCAAAGGCGTGGCTTGTACAAATGCCAACACTTGATTTTTTTGGATCAACCAGCTTTGCACTTTAGGTTTTAAAACTGACACCTTGCCAAGCGAGCCCAGCCCTTTGCCATGCACCACGCGCACGCAGCGTATGCCGTTTTTGTGGCTTTCGCGAATGAAAGACCCCAGTGCGTCGCGCGCTTCTTCTGTGCGCAAGTTGTGCAAATCCAATTGCGCTTGAACGCTCCATTCGCCTCTGCGCAGCTTCCGCACGACATCTAGCCCGATGCCTGGCCGTCGGAAGCTCAGCGCTTCATCGGTATCGAGTAAGCTGCTGGTATCCCATTCATCGCTGAGCGCTTCGCGCAACACAGCTTGCTCATCGCGTTGCCTCATGGCGGGAATCGGAGGCGGAAGATCAGGTAAAAAATGTGCTTTGTTTTCTGTCAGTAAAGGCTTAACTTTGCCCACGGTATTGGCAAACAGCTCTTTTTCAGCACGGCGCTTTTTCTCTGCTTCAATCCTCACTGCCTCGGCAGCGGCTGCAAGCGCTGCTTGACGCTCAATCTCTTTTTTGATTTGCTTGAGATCGGCTAATTGATTGAGCTTAGATGCCACGTTTCTCACAATACACCCTCAGCCGTCATCGAAAAACACCGCTCTTGACTCACGATCACATGATCCATCACCACAATATCCAGCAAACCCAAAGCCGCTTTGAGTCTAGAGGTCAGCATCATGTCTTGCTGGCTGGGCTTGACTTCACCACTGGGATGATTGTGCGCGAGCACCACGCCAGCCGCATGATGATGCAGCGCACGTATCGCCACTTCGCGCGGATAAACACTGGTCATCGAGAGCGTGCCGCGAAACAGCTCTTCGAAGGCGATGAGCTTTTGTGTGGCATCTATAAAAATCACGAGAAAAGATTCGTAAGGTTTGCCGCCGATTTGCAGGCGCACGAAATCAAACAAGGTCTGCGGCGTGTCAAAAATCGGCCGCTGCGTCATTTGCTGTGCCAGCGCACGCCGCGACAACTCTAAAACGGCTTGTAGCTCTGCTTGCTTGGCGGGCCCCAAGCCTTTGATGCTTTTGAGCGCTTTGGCATCTGCATGCAGCAAGCCACTGATACCGCCGAAGCCATCCACAATTTCCTGCGCCAGGGCCACCACATTCTTGCCTTGTATCCCCGTGCGCAGCAGCAAGGCCAGCAGCTCGGCATCACTCAAAGCGCTGGCGCCCCGCGAGAGCAGCTTCTCGCGCGGGCGGGCGTCTGCGGGAAGGTCTTTGAGAGGCATGAAGCGTTTGTCTCTGATGTTTCTACAATACGTGGAGTTTAAGCAAGAATCACAGCCCCATGCCGCAAATCGAATCGTCTTCCTTCCTCACCCTGCACTATCGCCTCAGCGGTCCGCAGGGTGACATCATCAATACCTTCAACGACAAACCCGCCACACTGTCGTTGGGCACAGGCGAGCTCTCGCCAGCCATGGAGCAGCGCTTGCTCGGGCTCGAAGAAGGCACGCACACCACGTTTGATCTTCCTGCTGGCGAGGCTTTTGGCGAGCGCAATGCGCAAATGATCCAGTGGGTGGCGAAGAAATTGCTGGCGCAACATGGCGATCCGCTGGAGAAATACAGCATTGGCGATGTGGTGCAGTTTCCTGCGCCTTCTGGTGAAGGCACCACAAACCAGTCTTATGCGGGAGCCGTGCGCGAGGTGCAGGCAGACAAAGTGTTGTTTGACTTCAATCATCCATTGGCTGGCCAGCCAGTGATCTTTGAAGTGAAAGTGATTGGCGTGCTATGAATGTGAATGAAATTCTTCTGGCAGAACCGCGCGGCTTTTGCGCGGGTGTGGATCGCGCGATTGAGATTGTGGAGCGGGCTTTGACTAAGTTTGGCCGCCCGATCTATGTGCGCCATGAAATCGTGCACAACACTTATGTGGTGAATGATCTCAAAGCCAAAGGCGCGATTTTTATTGAAGAGCTCTCCGATGTACCGCCGGGCGCTACCCTTGTGTTCAGCGCACATGGCGTGAGCAAGGCCGTGCAGCTTGAGGCCGTGCAGCGCGGTTTTCAGATTTTTGATGCGACCTGCCCATTGGTCACCAAGGTGCATGTGGAGGTTGCAAAGCTTGCCAAAGAAGGCTATGAATTCATCATGATCGGCCACAAAGGGCATCC
>JANMFP010000083.1:0-4262 GCA_031378135.1 Variovorax sp.
AACAAAGTCATTCTCATGGGCAACTGCGGGCGCGATCCCGAGATTCGTTATTTGCCCTCCGGCGGCGCGGTGGCCAATATCTCGATTGCAACAACCAGCAAGCGCAAAGACAAAAACACCGGTGAATCCATCGAAGACACGCAGTGGCATCGCATCCAGTTTTTTGACCGCTTGGCAGAGATCGTGGGCGAGTATGTGAAAAAAGGCGCGCCGCTCTACGTGGAAGGCCGCTTGAAATACGGCAAATACACCGACAAAGATGGCATCGAGCGCAACACGGTGGACATCATCGCCACTGAGATGCAGCTCCTGGGCAGCCGCCAAGGCGCCGGTGGTGCTGGTGGTGGTGGCGATGAAGGCGGGGGTGGTGGTTATTCGCGTGCGCCAGCTCCTGCATCACGCCCACCTGCTGCTCGCCCTGCGCCAGCTGCATCGGCTGCGCCAAAAACCAAACCTGGCAGTGGCTTTGACGACATGGACGACGATATTCCTTTCTAAGTGCTGTTTAAGAGCATTTTTTAGCGTTTTTACAGGCTTTATTGGCCACTAGCCGGCACAAAATATAGCTTAGTTGCTACTATATTCATAGCATATCGAAAGCGCCATTGACCATGCTGCGCGAGCGCTTTGGCCTCTATCTCGATCTGATTCGCTTCAATCGCCCCGCCGGTTGGCTGCTGCTGCTTTGGCCAACGCTGTGCGCACTGTGGATCGCCGCTGGCGGCTTCCCCGGCTGGCATCTCATCATCGTCTTCACGCTGGGCACCATCATCATGCGCAGCGCAGGCTGCTGTGTGAATGATGTGCTTGATGCAGATTTCGATAAGCATGTGAAGCGCACCGCGCAAAGGCCAGTGACGAGCGGGAAAGTGAGCAAGAAAGAAGCGCTGCTGCTCGGCGCGTTTCTCGCCTTGCTCGCCTTCGGTTTGGTTCTCACCACGAATTGTCTCACTGTGCTGTGGTCGTTTGCTGCACTCGCTATCACTATCGCTTACCCCTTCGCCAAGCGCTTCATCGCCATGCCGCAAGCCGTGTTGGGCGTGGCGTTCAGCTTCGGGATTCCGATGAGCTTTGCCGCAGTTAACGGTGGCAATTCTCTGATGAATTTACAAGGCAGTGTGCCGCTTCTGGCGTGGATTCTCTTGCTCGGCAATCTCTTCTGGGTGCTCGCCTACGACACCGAATACGCGATGGTGGATCGTGATGATGATTTGAAGATTAGCATGAAAACATCGGCCATCACACTTGGCCGCTTCGACGTGGTCGCCATCATGGTTTTTTATGGGGTTTATATGCTTTTTTGGCTGATCGCCGGCATGGAATCTGCGCCTGTAGCTATTAAATTCATAGTGATCACATTGATGAGCGCGCAAATCTTCTGGCACTGGCTGCTCATCCGCGGCCGCTCGCGCGAAGGCTGCTTCAAAGCGTTCAAGCAAAACCATTGGCTGGGCTTTACCCTTTTTACAGGCATCGCTTTATCTTTCGCATTGCTCTGAATAGGGCGATTTCGATGCATAGAGCCGTATCGCGTGAGCCCGGTGGTATCACGCCGCGCTACTTTCCAAAGCGCCGAATCCAAGCGCTGATTTCACATTGACAATGCATTGGCCTGAGCATGTCAGGCGAACATTGTTTAACTCGTGAAAGGTCTGTGCAAGCTAAATGCTTTGGCACACAATGTATGAATACCACGATTGCCATGCAAGCCGTCGGCGCAGTTTTGATCGCTGATTTCTTCTCTGGTTTGGTGCATTGGGCGGAAGACGCTTATGCGCGTAAAGACACACCGATCATCGGCAAATGGATTGGTGAGGCCAACATTGAGCATCATGTGAAACCGCGTGCTTTCGTCTCGCGCGGCTGGTGGGCAAGCTCATGGGACTTAGCCTTGGCAGGTATGTTGATCCTGGGTGGCGCTTGGTGGCTCAAGATGCTGAGCTGGCAGGTGTGGCTGTTTGCTGCGGTGAGCGCGAATGCCAATCAAATTCACAAATGGGCGCATCGCGCACCGCATGAGAACGGCCGGCTGGTGACATGGTTGCAAAAAATCAAGCTCTTGCAAACCCAGCGCCATCACGCGAAGCATCACAGTGGCGAGAAAAATTCACACTATTGCTCGGTGACGAATTTTTTGAATCCAATTTTGGAAGAGCTAGACTTTTGGAAAAATCTGGAGCGCTTTAACGAGAAATATTTTGGATTGAAGAGGAGACTGGATCCAACAGTGAAAGTGGCGGTGACGAACACTGTTGCCTAAATAGAAGGTTTGATCCAGCCTCCCTCCTCAAAAGACGTGGCACATAAGAACAGGGTCTTACTCTTTGGCCACGTCTGCAAACTCCGCTTTAGACAGGAAGCCGTCTTTGTCCACATCAGCGCGATCAAACACTTCGGCAATCGCTGGCATCGCAGCCGCTTCATCTTTGCTCAGCTTGCCATCGCCGTTTTTATCCGCGCGCGCAAACGCCTCTTGCAACTTGGCGCTCATCTCAGCAGGCTTGGCAGGCGCGCTCATTTGAGCCAGCGCAGGATTCATGTGCAATGCAGCGATGGTGACGATGGCGATGCTGAAGGTGTTGAAATGCCGCTGCACGAAATTTTGTTCGGCTTTACGCTGTTGTCGCTTGATGCTTTTACTAGAAACATGATTCATCGGAGAACTCCTTGAGTGATTGAAAGAAACTTGATTGAAAACCAAGTCGCCCTCATCACCAAGCGCTTTTGCCAACTGTTGTCTGGAGCGCAGTAATCTCACACCCCATGCGCGGCAAAACACGTTTTCCACATCTTTTTACAGTCAAATTGGCACTTAGCCGGCATAGAACATGAGCGAATTGCTACGTCATTCATAGCATTGAGAAATAGACATCACTCATGGTGATCGTTATGTCTCGTCCACAGGCGAGGGAAGTTACCCCGCAAACATTTGAAATAAGTATGGTGAAATAAGGTATTGGCTTAAATATTGCTGCATTTTGATGGGCACAACGGCACACTGGTGTGCACGGCCTGTTCTCTTTTATTATTTCTTGCCATGACGATTCAAGCTGCACTCCACCACGTTAGCCACTACCAGTACAGCAAACCCATCACGCTGGGGCCACAGATCATTCGCCTTCGTCCTGCACCGCATTGCCGCAGCAAGGTGATCTCTTACTCTTTGACGGTGGAGCCCGCTGGCCATTTCATCAATTGGCAGCAAGACCCTTTTGCCAACTATTTGGCGCGCTTGGTGTTTCCGGATGTTGTGCATTCGTTCAAGGTGACGGTGGATTTGGTGGTGGACATGTCGGTCTACAACCCGTTTGATTTTTTCTTGGAATCCACGGCCGAGCGCTACCCTTTCTCCTACGCCGCGCTTGAAGAGCAAGAGCTTGCGCCTTACATGCTGAGCCCATCCGCAGGCGAGCCCACGCCCATGCTCGCTGCCTATCTGAGCAAGCTCGATCGCAGCGATCAGCGCAGCATTGATTTTCTGATTGGCGTGAATCGGCTGGTGCAGCAAGACATTCGGTATTTGATTCGCATGGAGCCGGGCGTGCAAACCCCGGAGCAAACCTTGCAACTGGCGCAGGGCTCGTGCCGCGATTCAGCTTGGCTGCTGGTCAATTTGCTGCGCCACTGCGGCTTAGCAGCGCGCTTTGTCTCGGGCTACTTGATCCAGCTCACGCCAGATGTCAAAGCGCTCGATGGCCCGAGCGGCACCACCTACGATTTCACTGATCTACATGCATGGTGCGAAGTGTATTTGCCCGGCGCTGGCTGGGTGGGCTTGGATGCCACCTCGGGCTTGATGGCTGGCGAGGGCCATATTCCGCTGGCCTGCACGCCTCAGCCCTCAAGCGCTGCGCCGATTGAAGGCTTGGTGGGCGCAGCCGATGTGGTGTTCAAACACGAGATGCGCGTCACGCGGATGATGGAGACGCCGCGCGTCACCAAACCCTACACCGATGCGCAATGGGCGCAAATTGTGGCGCTAGGCGAGCGCGTGGATGAGGATTTGATGGCGGGCGATGTGCGCTTGACCATGGGCGGCGAGCCCACCTTTGTAGCCGCCACGGATCGGGATGCACGCGAGTGGAACACCGATGCACAAGGGCCGACCAAGCGCGCTTACTCCACCGAGATCATGCACAAACTCTTCCAGCGCTATGCGCCGGGCGGCCTGCTGCATTTGGGGCAAGGCAAATGGTATCCGGGCGAGCAGCTGCCGCGCTGGGCATTCAGCGTGTTTTGGCGAGAAGACAAGCAGCCGATTT
>JANMFP010000171.1:0-1718 GCA_031378135.1 Variovorax sp.
TCGCGACGCACCGCCTCGCGCTCAATCTGCAATTGAATCAAGCGACGATCGAGCTTATCGATCACCTCGGGTTTGGAATCAATTTCAATCTTGATTTTTGCTGCAGCCTCATCGATCAAATCAATCGCCTTATCTGGCAGAAAACGATCTGAAATGTAGCGATGGGAGAGTTCCGCCGCAGCCACAATCGCCGGATCGGTGATCTCTACGCCATGGTGCACTTCGTATTTTTCTTGCAAGCCGCGCAGGATCGCAATCGTGGCTTCTACACTGGGCTCACCCACGATGATGCGCTGGAAGCGCCGTTCCAGTGCAGCATCTTTTTCAATGTACTTGCGGTATTCATCCAGCGTGGTCGCGCCTACGCAATGCAGCTCGCCGCGCGCGAGCGCAGGCTTGAGCATATTGCCCGCATCCATCGCACCCTCGGCCTTGCCCGCGCCCACCATCGTGTGCAGCTCGTCGATGAACACAATCGTTTGACCTTCGTCTTTGGCCAATTCTGAGAGCACCGTTTTGAGCCGCTCTTCAAACTCACCGCGAAACTTAGCGCCCGCAAGCAGCGCCGCCATATCCAGCGAGAGCACGCGCTTGCCTTTGAGCGAATCGGGCACTTCGCCTGCAATGATGCGCTGCGCCAAGCCTTCAACAATGGCCGTTTTGCCCACGCCTGGCTCGCCAATCAGCACAGGATTGTTCTTGGTGCGGCGTTGCAAGACTTGAATCGCGCGGCGAATTTCATCATCTCGCCCTATCACGGGGTCGAGTTTCCCTAAGCGCGCGCGCTCGGTGAGATCGATGCAGTATTTCTTCAATGCCTCGCGCTGGCCTTCTGCCTCGGGCGAATCCACACCCTGCCCGCCGCGCACGGCATCAATCGCTGCGGCCAAGCTCTTGCGCGAGAGGCCAGCATCTTTCGCCGCTTTGGCCAAATCAATCTTGCTGTCTGAAAGCGCGAGCAAAAACAACTCACCGGCAATAAACTGATCGCCGCGCTTGATGCCTTCTTTCTCTGCGGCTTGAATGAGCGAGACCAAATCGCGGCTCACAGTGACTTGTTCTTGCCCTTGCACAGAAGAGAGCTTTTTGATGCTGCTGTCTGCCGCCGCAGCTAACGCAGCAATGTTGACGCCTGCGCGTTGCAACAGGGCTTTGGGGCCATCTTCTTGGCGCAGCATGGCAGACAGCACATGCGCGGGCTCAATGTAAGCATGGTCCGCTCCCAGCGCCAGCGTTTGCGCCTCAGACAGCGCTTCTTGAAATTTGGTGGTGAGTTTGTCAAGTCGCATTGGAAAATCCTCAAGAGTATGTTGCAACGCAAGTGGGAGCAAATGTGCCGTTTTCAAGCCATAGAATCAACAGGTGGATATTCACCAGCTCTCCGTCAATTACATCCAAGAACATGATCGCATCTTGGTGCGCATCAACACGACCCGCAGCGAAGAGCTGCGCCTGTGGTTGACCCGCCGGCTCACGCTTGGCTTCATGCCCATGGTGCAAAAAATTGTGGCCGAGTGGGTGGCCAAACAAGAAACTGTGAAATCCCCGCTCACCATGCCTGCAGCCACGGCAGATCTACAAACCAAGCAACTGCTCGCAGATTTCAAGCGCGAAGAATCCCTGCAAAAGTCCGATTTCCACACGCCCTACAAAGCGCCCAACGCCCTGCCCCTCGGCGCTGAGCCGCTGCTCGTCACGGAAATCAGCGTCACGCCCCT
>JANMFP010000183.1:0-2418 GCA_031378135.1 Variovorax sp.
ATGGGCGATTCGCTCCCTGGCCTGCAAGCGCGCCTGATGAGCCAAGCCCTGCGCAAGCTCACCGCCACGATCAAAAAGACCAACTGCATGGTGATCTTCATCAACCAAATCCGCATGAAGATCGGCGTGATGTTTGGCAGCCCAGAGACCACCACCGGCGGCAATGCGCTTAAGTTCTACGCCTCCGTGCGCCTCGATATCCGCCGCACCGGCACGATCAAGAAAGCTGAAGTGGCGATTGGCAACGAGACGAAAGTCAAAGTGGTCAAAAACAAAGTCAGCCCACCTTTCAAAGAGGCGCACTTTGACATCATGTTCGGCGAAGGCATCTCCCGCCACGGCGAGATCATCGACATGGGCGTGGAAGCCCGCGTGGTGGACAAGAGCGGCGCTTGGTATGCATATAACGGCGAAAAAATCGGCCAAGGCCGCGACAACACACGCGAGTTCCTGAAAGAGAACCCAGAGCTCGCGATCGAGATCGAGAACAAAATCCGCACTTCGCTGAACATCAGCTTGATTCCTACGGATGGTGAGAAGGCATAAAACTAGCGTTGAATACTGAATTCAAACGCGGATGCAAATACCGGACGCAGAAGACGCAGAAGTTACGCAGAAGAAATACCAAAAAAGAAAAATAAGAACAGCGAATGAACTTACGATTCGCGCTCATTCTTTCTCCTTCTTGTCTTTTTCTTTTCTGTCTTCTTCTGCGTCTCCTGCGTCTCCTGCGTAACTTCTGCGATTTCTGCGTCCGGTATTCGGTATTTTCTATGTTTGCTCAAAAATCCCTCTCCCTCAAAGGCCGCGCGCTTCGCGCATTGGCTGGCCGGGATTATTCTCGGGTGGAGCTCGAGCGCAAGCTCATCAGCTTTGAAACAGAGCCGGGGCAGTTGGCGAAGGCGCTGGATGATTTGCAGGCCAAAGGTTTTTTAGACGAACAGCGTGCTGCGGATTCACTGGCGCGCCGGCGCGGGCAAAAGCTTGGCACAGCGCGTGTTGTGGCCGAGATGAAAGCGCGTGGCATGGAGGCGGATGCTATTACGCAGGCTGCGGCAGAACTGAAAGTCACCGAGCTTGAACGTGCCCGCGAGGTGTGGCGCAGAAAATTTGGCGAAGTTGCCGTTGACGCAGCCGGGAAATCCAAGCAAATGCGCTTTCTGATGGCGCGCGGCTTTTCTGCGGAAGTCATCCGCAAAGCCGTGGTGGGCGCTGATGATGAATGAATTTTGTGGTGCTATTGAATAGTGAGCGCACCACGTATATTCTATGCCGGCTAGCTGTCCAAAACACTTCTAAAACGCGGTAAAAATAACTTGATGAGCTGTTATTCTTACCGAATTTTATAGATCGAATCAGTCATTGGCCGGCGTAAAACATGCGCGGACTGCTATACTTTTCGTAGTATTGATTCACGCAGCACTCGCCTTTGAATTCCCCTGAACAAATCCTTCGCGATGTCTTTGGTTATGCCGAATTTCGCGGCCAGCAGCGCCAAGCCATTGGGCAAGTGCTGGGCGGTGGCGACGCTCTGGTGCTCATGCCCACGGGTGGCGGCAAATCCTTGTGTTATCAAATTCCAGCAATAGCTCGCGCGCAACAAGGCAAGGGCGTTTGCATCGTGGTCTCGCCGCTGATTGCGCTGATGCACGATCAAGTCGGTGCGTTGCATGAGCTGGGTGTGCCTGCTGCATTTTTAAATTCCACACTCGATGCAGCCCAAGCCAGCGAGGTGGAGCAGCAGATGCTGCGCGGTGAATTGGCTTTGCTTTATGTGGCGCCTGAGCGCCTGAACACGCCGCGATTTTTGGCGCTTTTGCAATGCCTCTATGAGCAAAAGCTGCTCTCGCTCTTTGCGATCGACGAAGCGCATTGCGTGAGTCAGTGGGGGCATGATTTCCGCCCAGAGTATCGCTCGCTCGCGCTGTTTCATGAGCGTTACCCCGATGTGCCGCGCTTGGCGCTCACGGCCACGGCCGATGAGCTCACGCGGCAAGACATGATTGAGCGCTTGCAATTGCAAGGCGCGGCGCAATTGGTCAGCAGCTTTGATCGCCCGAATATCCGCTATCGCATCAGTGAAAAAACCGATCCTCGCAAGCAACTGCTGCGCTTCATCGAAGATGAGCATGCGGGAGAGGCGGGTATTGTGTATTGCCAATCTCGTAAAAAGGTCGAGGAAACTGCCCAGTGGCTGCGTAGCGAGGGCATTCGCGCATTGCCTTACCACGCAGGTATGGATCAGCGTGAGCGGCAGGCCAACCAAGATGCCTTCCTGCGCGGTGATGCGCAGGAGAATTCAGCCGTGGTGATGACGGCAACCATAGCTTTTGGCATGGGCATTGACAAGCCCGATGTGCGCTTCGTGGCGCATTTGGATTTGCCGAAAAACATCGAAGGCTATTACCAAGAAACCGG
>JANMFP010000210.1:0-7424 GCA_031378135.1 Variovorax sp.
GATGCCGCTGTTTAAGTACTCTAGGTCTTTCGCCTCATGCGTGGCGCCGAGCATGTTGCTGTCGGTCGAGTACGCTTTCTCGGCGCTCATCTTGTAGCCAAAGCCTTCTTTGGTCATGAAGGCGCTCATCTCGGCGCGGCCGCCCAGCTCATCGATGAAGAGCTGATCGAGCCACGGCTTGTAGATTTTTAAACTCGGGTTTGTGAGCAGCCCATAGCGGTAAAAGCGCTCAATATCGTTGCCTTTAAACGTGCTGCCATCGCCCCAGATGTTGACATCGTCTTCCTTCATGGCGGACACGAGCATCGTGCCTGTGACGGCGCGGCCCAGCGGCGTGGTGTTGAAATACGTGATGCCAGCGGTGGAAATATGGAATGCGCCAGCTTGCAGGGCGGCAATGCCTTCTTGCGCGAGCTGCAAGCGGCAGTCGATCAGGCGGGCTTTTTCAGCGCCGTATTCCATGGCTTTGCGTGGAATCTCATCGTAATCAGGCTCATCGGGCTGGCCGAGGTTGGCGGTGTAAGCATAGGGCTTAGCGCCTTTGTTTTTCATCCAGCGCAGGGCGGCAGAGGTGTCCAGGCCGCCAGAGAAGGCGATGCCGACTTTATCGCCAATGGGAAGAGATTGCAGGATGGTATTTGACATGTTTTTATAAGCTAAATTGGCATATAGCCGGCGTATATACTGCACGGAGTGCTATTGAATTAGTAGTATCGTAATTCAAGCAAAATGGCAGATGTAGTGATAAGGCTCGCTGCAGCGAATATCGAATCTACTGTTAGCAGGCACGCTGAATTGCTCACCCGCGCTGCTCTTGACCCACGCCTCAGAGCCCGCGAGCTTGTATTCACACGCGCCAGCCACGCATTCCATGATCTCGGCAGCGCCCGTGTTAAACACCAAGCTGCTGGGCAAAATCACGCCAGCGGATTTTTTCGTACCATCAGGCAAGGTAAAGCCGTGGCTCACGCATTTGCCATCGAAATAGACGTTGGCGGTGGTGTTTAAAGTGACGTTGGGAATGGAAGTGGTGGTCATTTTCAGCAGCATTCGCACAATGGCGAGAATCGATTCAAAATAATCTTCTATTTTAAGGGAAGCCATGAGCCAAGCACTTAGCCAAACACTCAGCCACAAGCTCCTGCGCACCTTGCATGTGACGCCCGCGCAGCACCCGCGCGGGCAGCCACACCTCAGCGCAGCCAGCAGCTTGGTGATGCTTGCAGCTGGCGGCCAGCAGCATGGCTATTTTGTGGCTGACGATGAGCATCATGTCGGGCATTTCGCACTGGGAGACAACGCACCCTTGGAGCTGCTGCGCATCTTGCCGGGTGATCTACCCGACGATGCAAAGAAACGCAAGCGCGCTAAGCCAGATTTGGAATGCCTCACGCACCTGCCCGCCATGCCGGGCTACCCGCAAGGCGCATTGCTGGCGCTGGGCTCGGGCTCCAAAGACCAGCGGCACACGGGCCTGCTGATGCCACTCAATGCGCATGGCTTGCTTCCTACAAACGTGCAGAGCACAGCCAAGCGCCTTGAATTGACTTCGCTCTACGCGCCTTTGCATGCTGCGTTTGACGATCTGAACATTGAAGGCTGCTTTTTGCAGGGCGAGTATGTGCATCTGCTCCAGCGTGGCAACAAAGGCGATGGTGGCAGCGCATGCATCCGTTTTGACACCACGCAGTTTCAAGCTTGGCTGCTGGGCGAGTATGCATTTGCGCCTAAGCCAGTGCATATTTTGAAACTTGATTTAGGCGATGCCCAAGGCATCCCGCTCACGCCTACCGATGGCATCGCCCTGCCCGATGGCCGCTGGCTGCTCAGCGCTGCGGCGGAGAACACGGACAACAGTTTCACGGATGGTCCTTGCGCGGGCAGCGCCTTGGCCTTGCTCGATGCGCAAGGCAAGCTGCTGGCGCTGCACACACTTCAAGGTGCGCCGAAAGTTGAAGGCATCGCCCTATGCCAGCAGGGCGATCAGTTGAGCGTGTTGATGGTCACCGATGCAGACGATCCTGAATTTGCCTCGCAATTACTGAGCGTCAATGCGTTTTGGTCGAGTCGATAAATTGTCGCTCAGCAGTTTTAAGGGAGCTTTTTTAAAAACTGATCAATCGCTTGCGCCGCCGCAGCGCCTTTGCCACGCCACTGTTCGTCTGCGCCATCGATCTTGACTTGCTGCGAGCCGCTGGCTGCGAGCTTGAGCAAGCCCGCTCTGCGCCATGCAGATGAGACGGTAACTTTGATGTCGTTTTCGCCATACAAATCGAGAATGGGGAAGGGATAGTTACGCGTGGCAAAGCTGTAGCCGCCGGTGAGGCTGATGCAAGCCCAAGCTTTGTAGAGCGTGCTGCTGCTTGCTTGATCGAAATGCACATTGGCCATCCATGAGCCCATGGTGTGGCTCACGAGCACCGTGCGTGCATAGCCCTTCGCGGCAAGATATTGCGCTGCGGCTTGCAATCGCGCGCCAGCTTCGGGAAAAAGCTTGGGAAAGTAATCGTCAATCGCCGCTTCTTTTGCGCCGATAGGCATTTGAATGGATAGCGTGTTGTAGCCCAAATCATGCAACTGTTTGCGCAACTCGCCTGTGATCCCATCATCTGGATGCGTACCCACGCCGTGCGCGAGCACGATGGCAGGGATTTGGGTGTTGGCTTTGGTTTGCGGTGTTTCAGCCAGGAAAGCGAAAAACGGGCGGTAGCTTGAGTTACCCACATGCGAAATTTGCACGCCCTCGCCCACCACCAACTGCGCTTGTACCTCTTGCGCAAAGCGGGCTTCTCGCGCGTAGTCGCTTGCCCGAGCCGTGTTGGCCATCAATACCAAAAACAAAGCCAAGACAAACATTCGCATGATGAGTTACCTCAATAAAATTTTTAAATCATCGGCCAACGCCTGAGCGCCCATGCCGTAGCGGGTGTAGAGGCGCAGTTTCCCGGTCGGGTCATACACAAAAGCGGCTGCGGTGTGATCAATGGTGTAACTGGTGGGCGTTTTGCCGTCAACTTTTTTATAGTAAATCTTGAAAGCCTTGGCCATAGCAGCGGTTTGCTCTGGCGCGCCGCGCAGAGCGGTGAAGCTTGGATCAAAGCTTTCCATGTAGGCTTTGAGAACTTGCGGTGTGTCGCGCTCCGGATCAACGGTAACGAAAACGGCGGTAACTTTTTCGCCATCTTTGCCCAGCGATTTTTTCACGCTGGCGATCTCGGCCATGGTGGTGGGGCAGACATCGGGGCATTGCGCGAAGCCGAAGAAGAGCACGACCGCTTTGCCTTTGAAATCAGCGAGCGTTTTGGTTTGCCCGTTCACATCAGGCAAAGCAAAATCTTTAGCGTAATCCACGCCGGTGATGTCCACACTTCTGAATTCTGGCTTTTTCTCTGCACAGCCTGCCATGAGCATCAATATTAAGAGAAATAAGCCGATTGCCGGCATATATATTGCGCGGAGCGCTATTGATTTCATAGTATTCACAGAATGTAATGATCTACAAGGAGCGCTGCAAACAACACGCTCAGGTGGATCAAAGAAAAGCGGAAGGTCTTGCGCGCCAGTTCGTCGCTGTAATTTTGAAACAGCTTAAAGCCATACCAACAAAAGCCAATGCTCAAAATCACCGCAGTGGCCAAATAAATCCAACTGCTCATGCCGTAAGCAAACGGCATGAGGCAGGCGGCAAACAGCACGAAGGTGTAGAGCAAAATTTGCAGGCGCGTGTATTCGTTACCATGCGTGACGGGCAGCATGGGCAACCCGCTCTTGCGATAATCTTCCACGCGGTAGAGCGCGAGCGCCCAGAAGTGTGGCGGCGTCCAGAGGAAGATGATGAGGAAGAGAATCAGGGCTTCTGCGCCCACATCGCCCGTCATCGCGGCCCAGCCGAGCACAGGCGGCATCGCGCCCGATGCGCCGCCAATCACGATGTTTTGCGGCGTGAGCGGCTTCAAGATCACGGTATAGATCACGGCATAGCCCACGAAGGTGGCGAGCGTGAGCCACATGGTGAGCGGGTTCACGTAAACGTAAAGAACGATGCAACCCACCAAGCAAAGCAGCGCGGAGAAGATGCTGGTTTGCTTGTCGGAAAGTTCGCCTTGCGCGGTGGGCCGCCAAGAGGTGCGGCGCATTTTCGCGTCGATGCCTTTTTCAATCAGCATGTTGACGGCTGCCGCTGCTCCCGAGACAAGCCAGATGCCGAAGCAGGCAATCAGCATCAGTTTGATTTCTTGCCCATTGGGCAAACCGGGCACGGCGAGTACCATGCCAATCAGCGCGCAAAACACGATGAGCTGAATCACGCGCGGCTTCATCAGCGCGTAGTATTGGCGCGCTTTGCTTTTCTGCACAGTTGGCGGCAAAGGTGGGGCGGGGGAAGCGTTGGCTGTCATAGTTCAGCCCTGATTAAACCAGCTTCATCCGACCAACTTCAAATGCGATGGTTTTTTGTGTGCAAACTTCGCTTGCGCCGCTTCGCTGGTTTGCATGCGCATCAGCGCCGCAATGCATACCAGCACCAAGCCCGCAGCGCCGCCGGTGTGCGAGACCGCAGCCACCAAAGGCCAGCCGAGCACGACATTGGACAGGCCTGTCACCAGTTGCCAAAGAAGCAGGCCAGCAATCCAAGCCGCACTGTGCTTCTGGCCTTGGCTTTTCAGCAGCCAAGCCGCAACCCCAAGCACCCCAAACACCACAAAGGCAAACACGCGGTGCACCACATGAATCGCTGTGAGTGCGGGAAGCGAAATCACCGAACCATCACCGCGCGCACCGAGCTCTCGCCAAATTTCAAAGCCCTGCTTCATATCCATGGGTGGAATCCACACGCCTTGGCATTTGGGGAATTCCGCGCAAGCAAGCACCGCGTAATTCGTGCTCACCCAGCCGCCGAGCGCGATTTGCAGAATCAGCAAACCAAAGCCTGCTAACAAGAAGTTTCGCGTTGCCACTGGCACGGAGAAAGCCTTTGCGCCCTGCTCGTATTTCACAGCTTGCGTTTGCAAGAGCGCAAGTAACACCATGGCACCCATCAAGTGCATCGTCACAATCGCGGGAAAGAGCTTCATCGTGACGGTCAGCGCGCCGAATGCGCCTTGGATACACACCCACACGAGAGTCGCTGTAGGCCAGATCGGATGCACCACGATTTTTTTTCGCTGCATCCAAGAGCCAATTGCGAGCACCAAAATCAGGAAGCCCACGCCGCTGGCTGCATAGCGGTGGATCATCTCAATCCACGCTTTCTTGTGCGTCACAGGGCCAGTGGGCATGGCGGCCTGCTCGGCACTGATCGCCGCCTTCGCACCAATTGGCGAGGCCTCGCCATAGCAGCCCGGCCAATCTGGGCAACCGAGGCCAGAATCCGTGAGCCGTGTGAATGCGCCAAACAACGTGAGATCAAACGTCAAAAAAATCGTGAGCAAAGTCAGCATGCGCAGTCGAGAAGCCATGCTCTTGTCTTTGCTGCGGATCCAGACCCAAAGCAAGGCTGGCAACGCTATCAGAGCACCAAGGAGCAATAGCTGAAGCATAGGCTCGTAGTTGTAGAGATCGACTTCACCGTTCATGGTTTTGCACCTGGCTTTCCATCAGTCACTGGGTTGCCTTGCTGCGCCGCTTTGGGCAACACGCCGCCCATCGAGCCACCCACACGCCCTGCCTGATCCCAACTGCCTGAAGCGCGCAACAAATTATGAATATCGCGCTTGGCCTTGGCCGCATCTATATCGGCAGACCAGCGCAGCATTAAATTACCGTAAGGATCGACCACATAAATATGCGCTTGGATCTCCTGCCCTACCGCAACAGGCAACCATGCCTTCAAGGTGGCAGCATCCACGCGCAACGCCTGAGCATCGGCCAGCGGCGCATGCACTTGAGGAACAAGCTTTGCATCGACTTGCGCATCGTCCATCACAAGCCAAATGCGCTCAATGCGATCTTTATCGCGCCCCATCACTTCGCGCAATTGGCGTGTCCAGTAAATATTCTTTTGGCAGGCCTCGTTGCATGCGCCACCTGCCACGCTCACCAGCAACCATTGGCCTTGCAATGCTGGAAGCGCATAGGCCGTGCCATCAAGTAATCGCGCCTGTACCGCGGGCAAAGGCTTGGCGGGCTGAATCAACTCACCGTAGTTTTTACGCCCCTCGGGGCGCACCACGTAATACATGAAATACGAGGTGATCACCGGCGCAGCACACACGAGCATGAGCGCAAGCATTTTCCAGCGGCCACTTAGTTTACGTCGCACGGCAGGCTCGCCGGCATCCGGCAGGGAATGCACAGTGAGCGTTAATGGTTCATCTGGATTGGATTTAGACACGATGCTCTTCACTTTTACGACGTTTTCGGATCGGGGAAATGATTTGAAACCAGACATACAAGGTCACAAGCAAGGCTGATAAGGCAAACCATTGGAAGGCATATCCGTAATGCTTTGCGACACCCGTATCTGCTGCTGGCCAATCGCGTTTGAGCTTGTCAACTCGCACAAAACCTTGACTTTGGCCATTGATTTCAGACTCAGGCTCGGTTTGCAAAAGCGCCATGGGAAGCAAGGCTTTGCTTTCAAAATTCACCACAGGTAGATTTTGCCAAATACGCGAAGGCCCTGCCCCTGATGAGGGCGCTGTGCTTGCAGGTTTTGAGCCATCTGCGCCGGCTCCAGAATCGGTCTTCTTGGCATTGACTTGCATTTCATAAGCTCTTGAAACATGAGCAATCAAGCGCCCTTGTACAGTGACCAAGCCTTGGGTTTCATCCAGCGCAGGCAATTTGCTGCGGTCTTGAAAATCGCGTTGCACCCAACCGCGCTGCACCCAAATCACACGATTCGCTGTTGCGCCATCGGACGCCAAAGCCAAAGGCGTGACCACATAAAAACCTACGCGCTGGCTGCCAGAGATTTGCATCGCACGATTGTCTAAAAACACCGTGTGCTCAAGCAGCCAACGGCCGCTGAGCGTGGCACGCCGTTGTAACCAAGAATCATCATCGCGTGAGGCTGCTATGAAATTAGAAGCATTAAAAGCGTTATTTTCAAGTGCTGGAAGGGTATTTCTTTGAGAAATTTGAGCAGTAAGCTCCTCTTTGAAAGCCGCACGGCGCAATTGCCATGCTCCGAGAGATGCCGTGATACCTACACAGATCACAGCCACGATCAATATCAACCATTGCTGCGCACGAAACTGCATAGCAAACGAGGGCAAAGCTTTCACGAGATAATCTATCCTATGAGTATTTTTATTGCACTTGGGTTTTTAGTCGTCCTAGCCGCACTTGCCGCCGCAGGCTTTTTCATGCTGCGTTCTTCTGGTGCGAACGAAGGTAGCGAAGCGGAAACAAGCGCACGCAATAGCCGCATGGCCAAGGCCTTGGCGGTTCGAATTGGCGTATCTTTGGTGTTGTTCATTTGT
>JANMFP010000213.1:0-5442 GCA_031378135.1 Variovorax sp.
AAACTCAATGGCCTTGGCCGTGCTCGCATTGCTTGCGCCACCCAACAGTGCAGCCGGCGGCGCAAGGGGTGAAGTTTGCGAAGCATCAATCATGTGATCCAAATCCGTGCGCCATTGCAGCAGCGCCGTTTGGATCGCGGCAACATCATCGGAGCGTGCGCGATGCTGGCTGCTGGCTTTGGCCATGCCATCGATGCCCTGCCAGCTGAGCAAGGCCATGATCGACATCACCACGAGCGCAACCAACACCTCCACCAGCGTGAAGCCTTGATGTTTATTCAGGCTCATCTCAATACCGCCCCACCACGGTAGAGACTTGCAAGATGCCGTATTTCTCCTGCGCATCGCTCACATTCGCCTGCACGCGCAGAAAGCTCGGATTGGGCGTGGGGTTGACTTGCAGTTGCACATTAAACACACGCCCCGCCTGATTGCATTCGCTGCTCGTCTCACCCACGCCAGGCATTTGCCTGGACAAGCGCAAGGCATACAGCGCGTTATCGGCGCATATTTGAGCGAGCAACAGATCGGTTTGCCGCTGCGAAGATCGCGCCAAAGCAGATGTGGCCTGCGTGCCAGCAAACAATGCAATCGCCACAATAGAGAGCGCCACCAGCACTTCGATCAAGGTAAAGCCGTGTTGCTTCTTCTTTGTCATGGCTTGGCCACCTCGTCGACGGTCTGCACCACGAATGGCCGCAGCCCATCGGTGGCAACGCGCAAGCGCCGTTGCCCCAAACTCAGCAACACAGCCGAGGGCGCAATCATCGGCTCCGCGCCGAGCAACAAGGTGCGCGCAGGCGGATTGGAGTTGCTGATGATTTGCGCATTCATGCTGCTAGAAAGCCAAGGGCTGATGCTGCTGGTCGTGATGTTCACCTGAGAACGATTCAATTGAATCGCGGGCAGCACAGCAAAACCTTCTGGCAGAGGCAGCCAAGCCAGTGCCATGCCCGTGCTTCTCGATTGCACGCGCGCCGCCTCTAACACCACAGCCAAACGCTCGGCCTCGCGATCCAGCAAAGTGGCTTCGTTGTCCCGCAGCGCAAAACTGACGCCAGCAGTTGCAATGGCGATCATCGTGATCACCACCATGAGCTCGATCAGGGTGAAGCCGTTTGCGTTTTGCTTTTTAAGCCTATTGCCAACTGCCAATATCCGCATTCTTGCCCTCTCCACCGGCTTGGCCGTCTGCGCCGAAGCTCATCACATCAATCTCGCCCTTGATGCCGGGATTGAGGTATTGATAAGCGCGGCCCCAAGGGTCGTTAGGCAGTTTTTCTAAATAAGGCTTCCAATTGCTAGGAATCGCGCCCGTGGTGGGTTTGCTCTGCAAGGCCTGCAAGCCTTGCTCACCGCTGGGATAGCGCTGGTTATCGAGACGATAAAGTTTTAAGGCTTGCACGATGTTGTTGATATCGGTCTTGGCAGCTGTGACGCGCGCATCATCGGCGCGATCTAGCACGTTGGGCACGATCAGCGCGGCCAAGATGCCGATGATCACGAGCACGACCATCAGCTCGATCAAGGTGAAGCCGCGTTGCAGGGCGTGTCGAATAGATTTCATAGCTTGAAACATAGGCAGGAAGAATAACTGGTGAGAAACAGCATAATAGCCGCATGCAACGCCCTCCATGGATCCGATTCGCAACATTTCTTGTTTGGCTGCTCGCGGCCGGCAGCGCCGTGTATTGGGCGCTCCAATTCGTGCGCGGCCCCAATGCGCCGCTCTCTGCTGCTGTGGCTGCCCCGGCATCCGGCGCAGGCGCATTGGATGCGCAGGCTTTGGCGCGCGGCTTGGGCGGCGGCAAAGCCCAGCCGAGCAGCCCGACTGAAGTCGCGGCTGCGCCAAGTGCCTTCCAAGCTGAGCGCTTTCTTCTCACTGGCGTGGTGGTGCAAAAATCTAGCCGCCCGGCAAATCAACAGGGCGTAGCGCTCATCGCTGTTGACGGCAAACCGCCGCGCCCTTACCGCGTGGGCTCACAGCTTGCCGATGGCGTGATGCTGCACAGCGTCTCTGCGGGCAAAGCCATGCTCTCAGCAAGCGCCGATGCTGCGCCGGGCTTGACCTTAGAACTGCCCCAGCTGACCACCGCGGTGGCTGGCACAGCGCAGGCCGTTCGCCCCGCCCTACCGGCCACGATGCCCACAGCTATGCCCCCAGCCATTCCCGCAACCATGCCTGCGCCAACGATTTCACCTTCCAACAACCCTATGGCCGGCCCCAGCGCAACGGGTGTACCTGGCCAAAGGCCACCTCGCCCTTTGGCCAATCGGCAGCGCGAAGCTGCGAGAGAAGCCACGCGCGATCAGGCTGCGCAATAAAACCTGCGCTGTTTTTGTCGTTGCCTTTGTCGTTGCTTTTGTCGTTGCTTATGTCGTTGCCTTTATCGGCGCCCTTGTCGCTAAGCTTTTCATTCAGCCACCGCACAGCGCGAATCACGCCCGCATGCGTGATCCACACCTGATCTTCTCCGCTTTGCAAACTCTCATGGAGCCGCTCAGCCACACGCTGCACAAACTGCCCAGTAGATTCACCTGAGCCACCGCAGCGGTAGCTCGCAAAATCATCCGTCCAAGCTTGTAGCTCGGTTTGAGCCATGCTGTCCCAAGTTTGCATCTCCCACGCACCAAAATCCATTTCAACGAGTTTTTTGTCTGTTTTACAGGCAAAAGAGGGCTCTAGCCGGCATAAATTAAGCGCAAGTTGCTCACATCTTGATAGCGGCGAGCTGATCATTTTGAGGCCTTTTGGCAAACTGCCCAGCAGGTGATGCGCCGCAGATTCAAGCGCTTCAGCGCTGCACATCACATCACTCGCGCCATAGCAGACACCTGCAGCCACCAGCGGCTTAGGATGCCTCACGAGATACAAGCGCATCAATGTTGGCCGATCACGACGCGCCCACCACAAGCAGCGCACCGAGCAAAAACGCGATCTCACAGACCTGCTGCGTCGCGCCCAAAGCATCGCCCGTGAACCCTTGCAAACGCTTAGACAGCCGCCACCACATGATGCTCCAACCCAGAAACGCGAGCCCCGAGCCAGCTATAAATTCAATAGCAACATCGGCAATAAATACGCCGGGCAACAGCCCAAAACACCAAAAAATATTACTAAAAAGTGCTTTCGGCGTGATGCTATGGGCCAGCGGTTTGGATTTACTCCCTGCGGCATCGCCAACATGCGGCAAGAGCGCCAGAAGCGCCATGGGCAGCGCACGCGAGACCACATGGCTTGCAATGATCAACATCACCACAGGCCAGAAAGCCAGCTCCCCCAAAGCCGCGAGCAGCACAATCTTCGTGAGCAGCGCGAGCACCAAAGCCATCGCGCCAAAGGCCCCCACGCGCGAATCTTTCATGATCTCCAGAGCCCGATCCCGCTCGTAAGAGCCACCCAGACCATCCGCCAAATCCGCTAGCCCATCTTCATGAAAACCACCCGTGAGCAGCACGGTAGCAATCGTCGATAAACAAGCTGCAATCAAGGGTGAAAAAAATGAATTTTGGCCGCTGGGCAGGAGCGCATCAAACACCCCATAAACCAAGGCAGCCACCGTGCCCACCACCCAGCCCACGCCTGCGAAATGCGCCGCACTCGCGCGAAGCATTTCGGGGCTAAACCCCACCCACGCCGCGAGCTTTCCCGTGATGGGAATGCGGGTGAAAAACTGGATGGCGAGGAGGAAATGGCGGATGGATGACATGTTTACGTGCGAAGAAGAAATACAAATTTCCGGACGCAGAAGACGTAAAAGTCACGCAATAGAAATAACAAAAAAGACAGAAGAGACCCTTTATTTTGTCGTCTGCATTTTTCTTTTTTGCGTCTTCTGCGTAACTTTGGCTGTTTTTTCTGCGTCCAGTTTTTTGTATTTTTCTCTCAAACCTTCTGCGATACCCCAGCCGATTCAAAGCTGGCCATCTCGTTAAGCAATCTCGCGCTAGACACCACCAAAGGCCAAGCCAACAAAGCGCCTGTGCCCTCGCCCAAGCGCAGCCCCAAATCCAAGAGCGGCAGCGCAGCCAAGGCTTTGAGCATGGCTTGGTGCCCAAACTCTGCGCCCACGTGAGTAAACACCATGTAGTCTTTGGCCGCTGGCGCCAGGCCTACAGCCACCAAAGCCGCCGCGCCAGCAATAAAACCATCCACCAAAATCACACGCCGCTCTGAAGCGGCTTGCAGCATCGCACCAGCCATCATCGCAATTTCAAACCCGCCCACCGCGCACAAAATATCAAACGGTTTTTTCACACCATGATGGCGGCGATGCGCACGCGTAAGCGCATAGATTTTTTTCTTCATCTGATCATCGGTGAGGCCAGTGCCACGGCCTGCGCAGTGTTCAATCGGGATCGGCGTAAACAGCGAAAGAATCAGCGCGGCGCTGGATGTGTTGCCAATGCCCATCTCGCCAAACGCCACCACATTGCCCGCCAATTGGCGCACCACATCCATGCCCGCTTGCAGCGCCGCCACGCCTTGCATCTCACTCATCGCAGGCGCGAGCACGCTGTTGCGTGTGCTCGGCGCGATTTTGAGTTGCAAGAGGCGCGGATGCTCGGGCAAATTGCTCGCCACACCCGCATCCACCACCGTGAGATTGAAGTTGTGCTGATGCGCCAGCACATTGATGGCTGCGCCGCCTTTTTTGTCGCCACTGCCCAGCATATTGGCCACCATCTGCGCCGTCACAGCTTGGGGATAGGCCGATACGCCCTCATCGACGATGCCATGATCCCCCGCAAACACCACAATTTGCGGCTGCTTGAGGCTGACCATCTCACTGCGCTGAATCAACCCGAGCTGAATGGCCAGCGCTTCCAGTTGCCCCAGTGCGCCGAGCGGCTTGGTTTTGTGATCTAGCTTGAGTTGTAGCTTGGTAGAAAGCTCCGTGGCGGCCAGGCCATTGCGGATCGGCGCGATCTCGGGAGGTTGAAAGGAGGTCTCTGTCATGTTAGTTTTTCAAGAAAAGTCTGTAAGCGGGATTGGCCGTCTCATCCACTGAAGGATAGCCCAGCGCCTTGATGAAAGCCGTAAACGCTTTGTCATCCGCTTTGGGCACTTGCAGGCCGATCAAAATGCGGCCATAGTCTGCGCCCTGATTGCGGTAATGAAACAGCGTGATGTTCCAGCCGGGGCGCATGAGATTCAAGAATTTCATGAGTGCGCCCGGACGCTCGGGGAAAATAAAGCGCATCAAGCGCTCATCTTGCGCGAGTTTTGATGCGCCGCCCACCATATGCCGCAAATGCTCTTTGGCCAAATCATCGTGCGTGAGGTCAATCGTGGTGAAGCCTTTTTTCGTGAACGTGGCAGCTATTTTTGCGCTCTCGCCCACACCATTCACTTTCGCATGCGTGGTCAGGCCCACGAACACATGCGCTTCTTGGCTGTCGGAAATTCGGTAGTTAAATTCCGTCACATTGCGCGCACCG
>JANMFP010000337.1:0-3031 GCA_031378135.1 Variovorax sp.
GAGCCGCGTACGGCTTCTGGATCCATGCACATCACGACCAAGCCCTCAGGCGAATCTTCTAGCGGAATCCAGCCTTGTGAATGCACGAAATCTAGCTTGAGCACCGAATGCAACATTTCAGAGCGAATGCGCCCAGCTTTAAAGGCTTCATACGGCACGCCAAAGAATTTAGAGAGCGACGGGCCAATCTGCGCAGGGCGAATGCCGAAATCAGCCATCAGCAAATGCTCCACCGATTGAGATTGTTCGCGCGCCTGGGCAACACAATCGGTCAGTTGCTCGGCTGTGAGCACGCCATCTTTCAGCAGGCCATCGTATTTGGTGGCTTTCTTGCGGGCTGCATCATCAACTTGTTTCTGCGCTTTCTCCGCGCGTTGGCGAATCGCTGTGGACAGCGTTTTGCACAACTGCGTCGCCCCTTCCAGCTCAAGCTCGCCAAAAGGCGTGTCCGCCTTGCTGTTGATCACTTGCAACACACCATGCAAACGCTCACCATCCAAAATCGGCATCACCAGCATTTGCTTGGTGCGATAGCCTGAGCGCTGATCCACTTGCTTCAAGAAGGCCAGCGAAGGATGAATGCGCCTCAAAGCCTCTTCGTCATAGACGTCTGCGATATTGACCGGTTGTTGAGACATCGCCACATAGCCCGCGATACTTTGCACGCCAATCGGTAGTTTCAAATCTTTGGCGACATTCAGGCCGGTTTTGATTTTAGAAATGATGGAAGTGCCATCCTCGCTTGCGGCATACAGCGTTAAGCGATCAGCATTGAGCAACTTGCAAATATCTTCGCTGGCGTCCAGCATGAGCTGATCAATGTTTTCCGTTTCGTGAATGCGCGTGGTGACTTTTTGCAGTTGCCGATAAAACAAGACCTCGAAGGTCATGCCACGCTTTTCGGCGGGCAGCATTTGCGAATCGAAAAACGCTTTTTCAGCAGCGCTACGATGGGCTGAAGAAGCGGGATGAAGAACGGCGTTCATACAATCAGCTCCTGACCCGCACGCAGCCAGCGGATGTCGTGCGTCACGTTCGGGCCAAACGGTTGGGTTTGGTCAAAGCGCTGGATTTCCTCCATGATTTGTTCCGTCTCTGCGGGCTTGGTGTGCGTGATGTAAATCGGGAAGTGTTTGGTTTTATCAATCTGGTCGAGCTCTTCGGCCAGCACATTGGGCGAGAGATGCAGGCTCAAATGCGCCAATTGTTTTTCGCGGTTGGAAAACGCTGTCTCGATAATCAGCATCGCCACATTCATTTGGTTGATACGCTTCCAAAACGCAGGGTTACGCTCGGTATCACCCGAGAACACCCAGCAGCCTGCGCCGGCTGTGATCGCATAGCCCACGGCGGGTACGGTATGCACCGCAGGCAAGGCTTCCACCATCTTGTTAGAAATCTTCAGGCGAGCGCCTGTTTGCAGGGGATGAAAGCTCAGAAAAGGGTTTTCTGCGCTTGGAATCTGTGTGAAATCTGGCCAAATGTGACTGTTGAAAATATACTGCTTGAGTGCAGCAATCGTCTCGGGCAAAGCATGCACACGCAGCGCCTGCTTGCGAAACGAAGCCACTGAATCAATCATCAAAGGCAGATTGGCGATGTGATCCAAATGCGAATGCGTGATCAATACATCGTTGATGGCCGCCATCTCGCTCAAGGTGAGATCGCCAACGCCTGTGCCAGCATCGACCAGCAAGTCATCGTCCACCAAAAAAGACGTTGTTCGGCAATCTTTGGCAATCGCGCCTGAGCATCCCAAAACCCTGATTTTCATGAGGCGCAGCTCCCTTATTTCGTCTCAAAATTGGTTGCGCCATCCCACGATGGATCAAATGGCAGCAATCGCATAGAGGCTACACGCTCAGAATACAGTTGGTAAAGGTATTTGTTGGCAGAAATGCCCGCCTTCGTTGAAATCGTGCGCTCCATATTGAGCATATGCAGATCACATTGCTCCCAATCTTGAGCCCGATAAGACTTGAGAAAAGCCGCCCATAGCTTGAGTTCAGCGGCTTGTTCTTTGGGCAACTGATCCAAGAGCGCGATGGGCCTGAAGATCGACACCGCTTGATCCTTGCCTTTGACGCGTACTCTATCGAGCTCTTGCCAAGATATATCGGGCGTCAGCTTCTTCGTCGATTCAGCTACCACAATATCCACGCCATAAGTTTTGGACAAGCCCTCCAAGCGCGAGCCCAAGTTCACCGAATCGCCAATCACGGTGTAACTCTTGCGAATGGAAGAGCCCATGTCGCCCACACACATCATGCCAGTGTTCAAGCCAATGCCCACCCCGATTTCGGGCATGCCTTTGCTGCGGTGCTCTTCATTGATCTTGCGTACTTCGATCGCCATTTCCATCGCCGTTTTCACAGACAGCGCTGCATGATCGGCCGAATCCACAGGCGCACCCCAAAAGGCCATCACGCAATCGCCCATGTATTTATCAATCGTGCCCCGGTTGTTGCGGATCACATTGGTGAGGCGAGAAAACACATCATTGAGCAAGCCTTGCAATTGTGTTGGCTCCATCGTCTCGCTCATTTTGGTAAAGCCCCGCATATCGCAGAACATCACCGTGAGCTCTTTGCTGGCGGCTTTCATGTTGTAGCTGTCGGGGTCTTTGACCATTTCATCGACCAGCTCGGGTGGCACGTATGTGCCAAACAAATTGGCGATCTGCCGCTTGGATTTGCTCTCGACGAAGTAGCCATAACTCATGTTGAGCGCAAAGGCCGTGAGCGCCATCACCAAAGCAGTAGCCAGTGGCAAAACCAAGCCCGCGCCAAGATACAGCCAAAAATTCACACCCACCAAAGCGGCGATGACTGCTGCACTCAGCGCGACGGCTTTCGGCGCTGACAGAACAGGCAGCGCAAACGCCAAGATTAGGCCAGCCAGCATCAAAACAATAAACTCATAGCCCACAGCGTAATCTGGCTTCACGAAAATGCGGCCATCCAGCAAACCCGAGATCACATTAGCATGGACTTCTACGCCGGGATAAGTCTCGCCTACTGGCGTGACGCGC
>JANMFP010000421.1:0-1758 GCA_031378135.1 Variovorax sp.
TCCAGCACATACACCGCCGCACGCGAGAGCAGGGCAGAGTTCACCTCAAACGAAGGATTCTCTGTGGTCGCGCCAATGAAGGTGAACAGCCCGCTTTCGACATGCGGCAAAAACGCATCCTGCTGCGATTTGTTGAAGCGATGCACCTCGTCCACAAAAACAATCGTGCGCTGCGGCATCAGGCCACTTTTTGCAGCTTCCGCCTTTTCGACAGCCTCGCGAATATCCTTGACGCCGCCGAGCACTGCGCTGATCGCGATGAACTGTGCCGAAAAACTGCTGGCCATCAAGCGAGCAATGGTGGTTTTGCCCACACCGGGCGGGCCCCAAAGAATGCAGCTGTGCGGTATGCCGCTTTCAAAGGCCACACGCAGCGGCATGCCTTCACCCATCAGGTGCTGCTGGCCGATCACATCGCCAAGCGTCTTGGGGCGCAAGCGCTCGGCAAGAGGCGAATGCGGCGTGTGGCTGGCTGAGGTCATGTAGAGATTCTAGGCATGAAAAAAGCCAGCTCGAAAGCTGGCTTGATTTGAGGACGAAGTGATTCAACGCAAATCGTCTGCCAACACTTTCACGATGCGCTGTGCGTTGTCGGAGCTTTCTGGGCTACCGGCGGCGTTCAGCACGGAGACGGTGGTGGATTCGCCTTGGCTGCGCACGGCAATACGGTATTTGAGGGGGGCTGTGTCTTTCGAGCTCGCACCAAACAGCTTGGAGAGTAAGCCGGGTTCTTTGTTGTCTGCTTTGGGCTCAACATAGCGCACGAAATACACGCCTTCTGCACGGTTGCGATCTTCCACCGTGAAGCCCGTGCGATCCAAGCTCAGGCCCACTCTGCGCCAAGCGCGATCAAAGCCGTCGTCCACCTGCACCACAGGCACGCCGTTGGCACTGGCAACGCGAGAGGTGGTCTTGACGGTGACGCCAGCTGCCGCTTGGGTTTTGGCTTGCTCTTGGCTCACGCCGAGTTTGAGCATCATGCGGCGCAGCATTTCTGTCTCCAGCTCAGGATCAGCCGAGCGGGGCTCCCAAAGTGTGCGATCGGCATTAGCGCCGCTTGTGCCGCCCACGAGTTTTTCAACCATGCCGCGGTGCGTCACGTAAATCTCAGTGGTGTTGCCGTTGCGCTCCAAGCGGGTGCGGAATTTATCGCGCTCGCCGGTGTCGTACAGGCTTTCGAACACTTTGCCTAGCGCGTTGCGCACAAAATCTTGTGGCAGTTTGGCGCGGTTTTCGGCCCAATCGGTTTCCATCACACCCACATCTTGGCGATCAATATTGAGCAAGAAGCCATTGTCTTGCCAGAAATCCCGCACGGGCCCCCAGAGCTGATCGGCAGGGCGAGCTACCACCAACCAGCGCTGGTTGCCCGAGCGCTCGATGCGCACATCAGAGAGCGTGGCGGCAGCCACAGGCGAGGCTGCCTGCGTTTGGCCCGTGTTAAATGTGCTCGCTGTCACAGCCACACCAGGCACGGTGTAACGGGAATCGCGGGAAATGGCCGTGAGATCCGGCGGCACTTCGAGCGTGGAAGATTTGGTCGCGCTTTTGTAATCAATGCGATCGGGTTGCAGGGCAGAGCAGCCAGCCAGAGCAATGAGTGCGGTCAGTGAGGCGAGAGTTGAGAGGCGAAGTGACATAAAAATCCTAGATCAATCCAGCCGATTTGAGGGCGGCTTCCACGTTGGGTACGCTTGATTGTGACATGGCTGTCATCGGCAAACGCAGCGTGCTGCCCGCCCAGCCCATGCGGCCCAG
>JANMFP010000427.1:0-1748 GCA_031378135.1 Variovorax sp.
AGAGCAGAGCGCCTACAACTTCGAACACAGCGATGCCGATTTCCTCTTCACGGCATTCAATGCCCATGAACGCCAAGCTAGGTATTTGATCGAGCAACAGCTCGCATTGCCCGCGTATGAGCAAGTGCTCAAAGCCGCACACAGCTTCAATTTGCTCGATGCACGCGGCGCGATCAGCGTGACCGAGCGCGCGGCCTACATCGGCCGCATTCGCAATCTCGCGCGCAGCGTGGCGCAAAGCTATTACGATTCCCGCGAGCGCTTGGGTTTCCCGATGGCGCCGCGTGAGTGGGTCGCGCAGATGGAGAAGAAGGCTGCGTGATGATTTTAGAAACAGCGCCACTTCAGATTAAGCCGGGGCAGACGAGCGCTTTCGAAGCGGCGTTTGCAAAGGCGCAGCTCATCATTGCGTCCATGCCGGGCTATCTGAGCCACGAATTGCAGCGCTGCATCGAGAATCAACACCAGTATCTGCTCTTGGTGCGATGGGCAAGTTTGGAAGATCACACGATTGGTTTTCGGCTGTCGGCGCAGTATCAAGAATGGCGCTCGCTTCTGCATCATTTCTACGACCCTTTTCCGACCGTGTTGCATTACCAGTCTGTCACAACACTTTGAATGCATTGAATTTCATGACCACTAAAAATCTTCTCGTTGAATTGTTTGTTGAAGAGCTGCCGCCCAAGGCTTTGAAGAAGCTGGGGGATGCGTTTGCTTCAGTCTTGTTTGATCAACTCAAGGCGCAGGGCTTGGCGACTGCTGAGTCGAAGCTCACGAGCTTTGCTTCGCCGCGCCGATTGGCAGCGCATGTCAGTTATGTGATCGCGCAAGCGGCTGACAAAGCAGTCTCGCAGAAGTTGATGCCTGTGGCGGTGGGCTTGGATGCCGCGGGCAGCGCGACGCCTGCTTTGCTGAAGAAACTTCAATCGCTCGGAGCAGATGCAAGCGCTGTGGCAGAGCTCAAGCGTGTGATGGATGGCAAGGCCGAAGCGTTGTATTACGAGAGCACAGCCAAGGGCGCAACTTTGGCGGAAGGCTTGCAAAAAGCATTGAGCGAGGCGATTGCCAAGCTGCCGATTCCTAAAGTCATGAGCTATCAACTTGAATCAGGCTGCAAGCTGCCCGGCTGGAGCTCGGTGAGCTTTGTGCGGCCTGCGCATGGGCTGATGGCTCTGCATGGCGAGACGATCGTGCCAGTGACGGCGCTGGGTTTGAACAGCGGCAACACAACGCAAGGCCATCGCTTTGAAGCGCCTGTCTCGCCTGTGGTGATTGCGCATGCGGATGCTTATGCGCAGACGCTGGCGACAGATGGCGCAGTGATCGCGAGCTTTGAAGCGCGCAGGGCTGAGATTGTCAAGCAATTGGCTGCAGCTGCTGCGAAGGTTGGCGGAAATGTGAAGCCAATTGACGATGAAGCGCTGCTCGATGAAGTAACCGCTTTGGTTGAGCGCCCGAATGTGCTGATCTGCGAGTTTGAAAAGCAATTCCTTGATGTGCCGCAAGAGTGCCTGATTCTCACAATGAAGGCGAATCAAAAGTATTTTCCCTTGCTGGATGTGTCGGGAAAGCTGACCAACAAATTCCTCGTGGTCAGCAACATCTCGCCGCAAGATACAAGTGCTGTGATCGGCGGCAATGAGCGCGTCGTGCGCCCGCGCTTGGCTGATGCCAAATTTTTCTTCGATCAAGATCGCAAGAAGACGCTGGAATCGCGCATTCCGCAGCTGGCCAAAGTGGTGTATCAC
>JANMFP010000454.1:0-4318 GCA_031378135.1 Variovorax sp.
TTCAAAGCCCACAAAATCAGCAAGCGCTTCGATCAAGACATTTCTGCGACCTGCGCCGCAATGAGTTTTGAAATCGCTGGCGGAAAACTCAAAAACGTCAAACTCGCCTACAACGGCATGGCCCCATCGCCTTGCCGCGCGCCAAAGATCGAAGCTGTGCTCGAAGGCAAAGCGCTGCAAGATGTGAGCGCGGCAGAGATTGATGCTGCGATTACCGCCAGCTTCCCAGCGCGGGATGGTTTGCGAGCGACTTGGGTGTATCGCTCGCTGGTCGCACGCAACTTGGTGCTCGAATTCATTGAATCCAACGAAACGGAAGTCGCTTAAATGAACGCTCCTACAACGCTCAAAGAACTGTTGCCTGACGCTACCGAAGGGGCTTCAACCAGCACCACGGCTGACACTGCAAATACACAAGGCACGAACCTCGTTCACGAATCCGCGCATCTGCACGTCACGGGTGCTGCCGTCTACACCGACGACATCCCCGAGCTGCGCGGCACCTTGTACGCAGCGCTCATCACATCGCCCGTTGCGCATGGCGAATTAATCGGCGACGGCATTGATCGCGCGGCGATTCTTGCTGAGCATGGCGTGGTCGCGGTCTATACCGCACGCGACATTCCAGGCGAAAACAACTGCGGGCCGATCATTCATGATGATCCGTTTTTAGCAGCTGGCAAGGTCGAGTTCCTCGGCCAAGCGGTTGCTGTGGTCGTCGCCACCGACATGCTCTATGCGCGAGAAGTGGCCAAAAATGCCAAAGTACTCGTGAAAGAGTTGCCTGCGATTCTCACGATTGAGCAAGCTTTAGAAGCGCAATCTTTCATCATGCCCGCCAAAGGCATCACGCGTGGCAAGCCTGCTGAGGCGATTGCGGCTGCGCCCCACAAGCTCAGCGGCTCCACTTATTGCGGCCAGCAAGAACAGTTCTACCTCGAAGGCCAGATCACGTACGCCGTGCCGCGTGAAGACAATCAGCTCACGCTTTATGTGAGCACCCAACACCCCGATGGCAACCAGCGCGAAGCTGCTGCTGCGCTCAACTTGACGACCAAAGACGTGGAAGTCATCTGCCGCCGCATGGGCGGTGGGTTTGGTGGCAAAGAGGGCAATGCGTCGATCTTTTCGCAGTCTGCTGCGCTGGCCGCGTTCAAATTGCAAAAGCCGGTCAAGCTGCGCGTCAACCGCGATGACGACATGATGATCACAGGCAAGCGCCACGATTTCCGCTTGGATTACACCGTGGGCTTTGACGATACAGGCCGCATCCTCGGCGTTGATTTCATGCTCGCTTCGCGCTGCGGCTATTCCACCGATTATTCCGGCCCGGTGAACAACCGCGCTGTGCTGCACATCGACAATTGCTACTATTTGCCGAATCTTCACATCATCAGCCACCGCTGCAAAACCCACACGCAAAGCGCTACCGCCTTCCGAGGCTTCGGTGGTCCGCAGGGCATGTTTGGCATTGAAACGGTGATCGAAGAGATTGCGCAGACCATGGGCAAAGACGCACTCGATGTGCGCAAAATCAATCTCTACCAAGAGCCTGCAACGAGTGGCAACGCAGAGTCGCTCACCACGCAATACGGCCAGAAAATTGAAGACTGGGTGGGCGATAAAGTCATCAATCAAGCCGAGGCGGAAGCGAAATATCGAGAGCGTCGCGCAGCAGTCAATGCCTTCAACGCCAAGAGCAAAACCCAACGTAAATCACGTGTTCGCGGCGTCGCGCTCGTCCCTCTCAAATTCGGCATCAGCTTTACCGCCACCATGCTCAACCAAGGCGGCGCGTTCCTCAACATCTTCATGGATGGTTCAGTCAGCTTGAACCACGGCGGCACCGAGATGGGGCAGGGCTTGAACACCAAGATGCAGCAGGTCTGCGCCGATGGTTTGGGCATTCCTGCGAGCACAGTTCGCGTCACGGCAACCGATACGCAAAAAGTGCCCAATGCATCTGCCACGTCGGCATCCAGCGGCGCAGACATCAACGGCGCAGCCGTGATGAATGCTTGCGATCAGATGCGCGCGCGCCTCGCACCAGTCGCTGCGCGCATGCTCAAATGCGATCCATCTACTATCAAATTCATAGCTGGCCGCGCAGTAAATACGCCGGCTAATGGCCAATTTGATACTAAAAATGCTGAAAATAGCGTGACTTGGGCTGCATTGATCAAACAAGCTTGGCTTGATCGCGTGAGCCTCTCGGTCACAGGCTTTTACATGACGCCCGAGATCGGCTACGACTTTGAAACGCTCTACGGCAAAGCCTTCTACTATTTCTGTTACGGCGCATCCGTCTCCGAAGTCGAGATCGATACGCGCACCGGGGAATGGTGGCTCAAGGCGGTAGACATCGTGCACGACGCGGGCCAGAGCATCAACCCAGCGATTGACATCGGCCAAATCGAAGGTGCCTACATCCAAGGCATGGGCTGGCTCACGATGGAAGAATGCATTTGGGATTTGAAAGGCAAAACCACGAGCGACGGTTTCAGTGGAAAAGGTAAGCTCTTAACCCACGGCCCTAGCACCTACAAAATCCCCGTGGCCAGCGATGTGCCCGAGCATTTCAAAGTCAGCTTGTTTGATAACCAAAACTTGAAGCCCACACCTTTCCGCAGCAAAGCAGTCGGCGAGCCGCCACTCATGCTCGCGCTGTCATCGTATTTCGCCATCCGCGACGCAGTGAGCGCCAGCGCCAATCACACCAAGCGTGTCGATTTCAAAGCACCCGCCACGCCAGAGCGGATTTTGATGGCTTGTGAGGCGCTCAAAGCATAGATGGGGGTTGTTACCGTAGGCTGCAGAGACATGAAAAAATTCAAACTGTCTCCACTCGTTGCAGCATTGTTGGCTTGTCCTGCGTTTGCACAATCCCAATCGCCCTCCGAAGAGCCGCAACTCAAGCCCGTGCAAATCAATGCGGTGCGCCTGGAGAATGTGCGCATCAGCGAAACACCTGCTTCGCTGGATGTGCGTAGCGCAGAGGTCATTGAGCGCGCTGGGCCTCAAGTCAACCTCACCGAAGCGCTCGCAGGTGTGCCGGGATTGGTGGCAAATAACCGCAACAACTATGCGCAAGATGTGCAGCTGTCTAGCCGAGGCTTTGGCGCGCGCACGGCCTTTGGCGTGCGCGGCTTGCGTATTTTTGTGGACGGCATTCCCGGCAATTCGCCCGATGGGCAAGGCCAAGTCTCGCATATTGATTTAGGCTCGGCGCGGCAGATTGAAGTCTTGCGCGGGCCGTTTTCTGCGCTGTATGGCAATTCATCGGGCGGCGTGATTTTGGTCGATACGCAAGAAGGCGGCAAAGAGACGCTGTGGAGTTCGCAGTTCTCCGCTGGTTCAACGGACACCTATCGCCTGTCGCAGAAAATCTCTGGCAGCAGCGGCATCATAAATTACGTCGTCAGCGCGTCAACTTTCCAAACAGAAGGCTGGCGCGATCAGAGCGAGGCACGTAAAAATCAATTCAATCTGCGTTTAGGCATCAAGCCCAGCGCAGACACGCAAATCACACTCGTTGCAAACTCTGTGCGCATGCCCGATGCGCAAGACCCGCAGGGCCTCACGCGCGCTGGCCTTGTTACGCCACGCCAAGTGCCTGCCAGCGTGATCGCATTTGATACGCGCAAAAGCACCGCACAAAGCCAACTCGGCCTCACACTGGATCAGCGTATCGCGCCCGAGCACAGCATCAAGCTTGCGGCATGGAATGGCTCGCGCGACATCACGCAGTTTCTCTCCACCACCATCGGCGCGCAAACGCCAGCAACCTCTGCCGGCGGCGTGATCGATTTGGATCGAAGCTACCACGGCCTCGATGCGCGCTACACCTTCACACGCAAGCTCGCCAACGGCCCTTTTGTATTGCACTTGGGCACGAGCGTGGAGCGTCTTTCTGAAGATCGCCGTGGCTTTGAAAACTTCATCGGCACGACGACTGGTGTGCAAGGCCGCCTTCGCCGTGATGAAAACAATCGCCTTGCGAGCAACAATCTCTATGCTCAAGCCCAGTGGTGGATGCTGGAAAGCACGGCTGTGCATGCAGGCTGGCGCAGCAATCGCATCCAGCTACGCTCCGAAGATCGTTTTATTGCAGCGGGCAATCCGAACGACAGTGGCAGCGTGAGTTACAGCGGCAGTACGCCAGTCGTTGGCATTTTGCACAACCTCAGCAACACGCTCAATGTCTATGCCAGCTGGGGCCGAGGCTTTGATGCGCCCACGATGAATGAGGTGGCCTACAACCCCAATGCCGCGCTCTCAGGCCTTAATCTTGGCCTACAAGACGCACGTAGCCAGCAGT
>JANMFP010000569.1:0-6731 GCA_031378135.1 Variovorax sp.
ACATCCATGTCGCGCGAGAGATTCACGGTTTGGAAATAAGGGTGATTGGCAATGGATGGAAGCTTCGCATTAAAGCGCATCGGGTCTGCCACGATGTTTTTCATCGCCTGCAATTTAGGCACGTATTGGCGCGTCTCGTTGGGCATATTCAAATCGGAATAGCTCGTGCCCAAGCCATTCGCTTGATTTTTCTTGATCGCGCGCCCAACCGAGCCCTACCCCAGTTGTATGCCGCGAGCGCCAAATGCCAATCGCCAAACATGCCGTGGAGCTTTTGCAAATAATCGAGTGCCGCACGGGTCGATTGCAATACGTCGCGGCGATCGTCGCGAAATGCGTTTTGCTTCAAGTCAAAAAACTTGCCCGTACTCGGAATGAATTGCCACATGCCCGCCGCTTTGGCGCTCGACACAGCTTGAGGGTTAAATGCTGATTCAATGAAAGGTAGCAAAGCGAGCTCCGTTGGCATCTGGCGGCGCTCTAATTCTTCGACGATGTGATAGAGGTATTTGCTAGAGCGCGCCGTCATGCGCGTGATGTATTCAGGCTTGCTGCCATAAAACTGTTCTTGGCTCGCGACATACGGGTCGCTCAAATCATTCATGCGAAAACCCGCGCGAATGCGATCCCACAAATCACCGCTGGCTTTGGGCTCAGCAAATACTGCAGTGGCAGTCATCGGTATGGAGTTATCGATCAAAACGGCAGGCGTTTGAGCTTGCTGAGCAGCAGCGCTGTCCGACAGCTTAGGTGTGTTGCTCACATCCACTGGCTTGGCATCTGTCACCGGCGCTGGAACAGAAGCTGCTGACTGCGATGGTGTGCTGGCTTGTGCGAGCAAGAGGCCACTCGTTAATACAAAGAGTGCCAAGCCGCGAGTTGCGATGAGAGAAAGTTTTTGAAGCGTCATTTAAAAATATTTTTCCATTCACGCAAAGCAGCAAAACAAGCGACTTCATCGGCTTGGTTATCGCTGCTTAGCGCGTTTGCTTGAATCAGGCCTTGCTTGACGGTTGCCAAGCGGCTGCGTAAAAAGGGGTTGATCTGAAGCTCCAGCGCGATGCTGCTGGGCAGTGTGTATTCGCCTTTGGCACGCTTTTCGATGCATCGCTGCTCGTATCGTGCCAACTCTGCGTTATCTGGCTCCACAGCGCGAGCAAAGCGCAAATTACTCAGCGTGTATTCATGCGTGCAGCAAATGCGCGCAGAGCCCGGGAGCGCCGCCAAGCGATCCAGTGAAGCGAGCATTTGCGCAGGCGTGCCTTCAAACAGCCGCCCGCAGCCGCCAGAAAATAGCGTGTCGCCACAAAACAAAAGTGGCTTACCTTCGAAATCCTCGCAGTAGTAAGCAATGTGCCCCGCCGTGTGCCCAGGCACATCCATCACTTCAAAGCGATGGCCAAGGGCTTGAATTTGCTCGCCGCCACTGACGCGCTCGGTATGCGCAGGCATCTTCTCAAAAGCCGGCCCGATCACTTGGCAGCCAGTGAGAGCGCGTAATTCATCCACACCGCCCGTGTGGTCTGCATGGTGATGCGTCAGTAAAATGAGGTTCAACTGGAGAGAATTCTCTCGCAAAGCCTTGATCACCACTTGCGCATCGCCGGGATCCACAACGACGGCAAGTGCCGCATCATGGATCATCCAGATGTAGTTGTCGGTGAATGCAGGCAGAGCTATTAAATTCATGAGTGACCCGATTATAAATTTACCCCCTGACCTCGCTTCTTGGCTCGAAACCGCCCCCGGCCAAGCCTTGCTCGGTTGGGAACAAGCGCAGATTGATGCTGCTGTGGCTGATGTGTTCGGCTACCATGCTTTGCAGCTGGGTATGCCGCAAATCAAGGCTCTACAAGCCAATCGTATGCCACACAAATGGAAGGCTGACCGTATCGTTCAGGGGGTGGCGGATCGGGAGTTGGGTTGCGCTGTGCAATTCAACTGTGATTTCGAAGCCCTGCCTTTCTCTGAGGCTAGTCTTGATTTACTTGTGATGCCGCATGCGCTAGAGCACAGCCTTGATCCGCATGCCAGTCTGCGTGAGGCCGCTCGCGTGCTTGTGCCAGAAGGTCGTGTGGTGATTTGCGGCTTTAACCCCACAAGCCTGTGGGGCTGGAAGCAAGGGCGTGAGCGCTTTTACGAGCGCTTTGGCATGGGTCAGCTGTACTTACCGGATTCTGGCGAGTTTCTGGGCTATTGGCGGCTGCGCGATTGGCTGAAATTGCTCGGCTTTGAAGTGGAGTCAAGCAACTTCGGGCTCTGGCAGCCTGCTGTGCGATCTGAAGCTTGGTTGTCTCGCATGGCTTGGATGAATTCTCTGGGCGCGCGATATTGGCCGATATTTGGTGCGGCGTATTGCGTCGTGGCCGTCAAACATGTGCAAGGTATGCGCATGATCAGCCCGGCTTGGAAGCGCCATCCAAAGATAGCTGCAGCGCCTGTCGCTGTGGTGCCGCGCGCAACCCACAAAAACTGACCGCTAAACACTGATCTTTTAAAAATCTATTCTTCGATGGCACAACTGACAGCTTGTGCAAAGAGCAACCGAACGCACACCTGTGGATCAAGATTGATGAGATAGCCGCGCCGCCCACCGTTGATAAAAATGCGCGGAATGGTAAGAATCGTCTCTTCAATGAACACAGGCATGTCGCGCTTGCACCCAAAAGGCGACGTGCCGCCCACCAGATAGCCTGAGTGCTTATTGGCCACCTCCGGCTTACAAGGCTCTATTGATTTGCGTCCAATTTGCCGCGCTAAATTCTTCGTGCTCACTTTGCGATTGCCATGCATGAGGACGATCAAAGGCTTGGCCGCTTCGTCTTGCATGATCAAGGTTTTGACGACGATGAACGGGTCTTGCCCCAGCACCTGCGCGCTATGGTTCGCCCCGCCATGCTCAAGATAGTCGTAGGGATGCTCAGTGAATTCGACCTGGTGTGCTTTGAGCAGCGCCGTCGCGGGTGTTTCAGAAACGTGAGCTTTCTTGCTCATCTTTTTTTACTCAACCCTCTTTACCTTCAGCTTCTGGCCAGTCACGGATGTACGCTTTCAGCATCTTGTTCTCAAAATTTTGCGCGTCCACAACGGCTCGCGCGACATCATAAAAACTGATCACGCCCATCAGCATGCGATTGTCGATCACGGGCATGTAGCGCGCATGGCGATCCAGCATCATGCGGCGCACTTCATCGAGCTCCGTCTCGGGTGTGCAGATCAGCGGGCCGTCGTCCATCGCGCGGTAAACGGTGGTTGTGCCTACGGCTCCGCCGTTTTTGTTCACCGCCAGAATCACTTCACGAAACGTGAGCATGCCCACCACCAAACCATGGCTCATCACCACCAAAGAACCAATGTCTTTCTCGGCCATCAAGCCCATGGCATCTTGCAAACTATCTTCTGGCGTGATGGTGTAGAGCGTGCCACCCTTGACGCGCAAAATGTCTCTGACTTTCATCGCATACTCCTCGTTCAGGAGCGACAAATATAGCTCACAATCAAGTCACGATTTTGAATCTTCCCCTCTAAGATACCCCTAGGAAACACCATGCCCGGCTACTCCGACCCTGGTTTTGACACCCTCGCCCTGCACGCTGGCGCATCGCCTGACCCTACCACCGGCGCGCGCGCCGTGCCGATTCACCTCACCACCAGCTTCGTTTTTGAATCGAGCGAGCATGCCGCCTCGCTCTTCAATCTAGAGCGCGCCGGCCATGTGTACAGCCGCATCAGCAACCCCACGAATGCCGTTTTAGAGCAACGCGTGAGCGCGCTTGAAGACGGCATTGGCGCGATTGCCACCGCCTCTGGCCAAGCCGCGCTGCATTTGAGCATTGCCACCATCATGGGCGCAGGCTCGCACATTGTGGCCTCCACCGCGCTCTATGGCGGCAGCCAAAACCTGTTGCACTACACCCTGAGCCGCTTCGGCATCGAGACAACCTTTGTAAAGCCGCACGACATCGATGCATGGAAAGCCGCCGTGCGCCCCAACACCAAGCTTTTCTTCGGCGAGACAGTGGGCAACCCCGGCATGGATGTGCTCGATATTCCTACCATCGCGCAGCTCGCGCATGAGAGCGGCGTGCCACTGCTCATCGACAGCACCCTCACCTCGCCTTGGCTCATCAAGCCTTTTGAGCATGGCGCAGATATTGTGTACCACTCGGCCACCAAGTTTTTGAGCGGGCACGGCACGGTGATTGGCGGCGTGGTGGTTGATGGTGGCTCGTTCGATTGGGAAAAGTCAGGAAAATTCCCCGAGCTGAGTGAGGCCTACGAAGGCTTTCACAACATGGTCTTCACTGAGGAATCCACCGTCGGCGCATTCCTGCTGCGCGCCCGCCGCGAGGGTCTGCGCGATTTCGGCGCTTGCATGAGCCCACACACCGCGTGGCTTATTTTGCAAGGCATCGAAACTTTGCCACTGCGCATGGCGCAACATGCACGCAACACAGAAAAAGTGGTGCAATTCTTGGCCGCACATCCGTTTGTGAGCCGAGTTGGCCACCCCATGCTCGAATCGCACCCCAGTTACGCACTGGCGCAAAAGCTGCTCCCGCGCGGCGCAGGCAGCGTCTTCAGTTTCGACATGAAAGGCTCACGCGAACAAGGCAAAAAATTCATCGAAACGCTCAAAGTGTTTTCACACTTGGCCAACGTCGGCGATTGCCGCAGCCTCGTCATCCACCCCGCCAGCACCACGCACTTTCGTATGAGCGACGAAGCCCTGAGTGGCGCAGGCATCGGCCCCGGCACGATTCGCTTGTCCATCGGGCTTGAAGATGCGGATGATTTGATTGATGATTTGAAGCGGGCTTTAAAGGCAGCGGAGAAAAGCTCGACCGCCTAGCTTGTGCTCGCCGCCTGTGCATGCAGCTTGAGCCCCAGTGCATTCATCACCTTCAAGACCGTATCAAAGCTCGGCGCACGCTCGCCCGAAAGTGCTTTGTACAGGCTCTCGCGAGAGAGCCCCGCATCGCGTGCGACTTGCGTCATACCTTGAGCCCGTGCGATATCGCCAAGCGCTTTGGCGATGAAAGCTGCATCACCGTTGGCCTCTTCCATGCTGGCTTCCAAGTAGGCAGCCATCTCTTCGGGCGTGCGCAAATGCTCAGCGACGTCGTAGCGTGAAGTGTTGGTTTTTGCCATCGTGAATTACTCCTTCAAATTTCGCGCCAAGCGCAAAGCGGTACCGATATCTTTGGACTGGCTTGACTTATCGCCGCCAGCCAACAAAATCACAATCTCTCGGCCTCGTTGGGTGAAATACACCCGATAACCGGGGCCGAAATCCATGCGCAACTCCGACACACCCTCGCCCACAGGACGCACATCGCCCGGATTGCCAGCAGCCAATCTTTCAACCCGTACCAAAATGCGCGCACGTCCCATGACATCACTCAGAGAGTCGATCCATTCAACGTACTCATCAGTTTTGCGCATCTGAAACATGAGTGCATTGTATCCACAAGGCTACACTTCGTCAACGATCGATTGACTTGACGCATGAATAAAATGGCTTGATGCAAATTCGCTCTTTCCAAGCCTCTGACGAACCCGAAGTGATCGCGCTCTGGCAAGAGAGCGATCTGACCCGCGCGTGGAACGATCCGCACAAAGACATTGCGCGCAAGCTCACTGTGCAGCCCGAACTATTTGTTGTGGGCATACAAGACAACCAACTGATTTCCAGCGCCATGTTCGGCTTCGAAGGCCATCGCGGCTGGGTGAATTACCTTGCGGTCGCGCCCGCGCATCAACGCAAAGGGCATGCAAGCACGCTCATGCGTTGGGGCGAAGAAGCACTCAAAGCGCGAGGCTGCCCAAAGATCAATCTGCAAGTACGCAGCAGCAATTCGGCGGTGATTGCTTTCTACAAAAGCCTAGGCTATGGCATCGATGAAGTCACCAGCCTTGGCAAACGCCTGATTTCTGACACTTAAGGTTCTTATGCACATCCCAGTCAACGGCCACTCCACCTATTGCTACACCGGCGGCAAGCCCTTTGATCCAGCCAAGCCGACTCTCGTGTTTATCCACGGCGTGCTCAATGATCACAGTGTATGGATTTTGCAGACGCGCTACTTCGCGCATCATGGCTACAACGTGCTCGCGGTGGATTTGTCGGGGCATGGGAAGAGTGAGGGCAGTTGCCCGAAAACGGTGGAGGAAGCAGCGGAGTTTGTGCTTTCGCTGCTCTCTGCGATGAAGATTGAAAAAGTGGCGCTCGTTGGCCACAGCTGGGGCAGCTTGATTGCGCTGCATGCAGCGAGCATCGCGCCTGAGCGCGGCATGCACATTTCTCATCTGGCGATGGTGGGCACGGCTTATCCGATGAAGGTATCGCCTGCTTTGCTGGATGCATCGCTCAATGAACCGCTGAAAGCGATTGAAATGGTGAACACGTTTAGCCACAGCATGCTCGCACCGCCACCCTCGGCGCTGGGCCCGGGCACATGGCTGTATGGCGGCTCGCGGGCGTTGATGCGGCGTGTCTACAACACTGCGATGGCGAGCAACACACGCGAGAACGTGTTTCACATTGGTTTCAACGCCTGCAACAGCTATGAAGGTGCTTTTTTAGCATTAAATCGGCTGGTAGCCGGCAAAGAATATGCGCGGAGTGCTATCATTTTTATACTAGGCGCTGCGGATCAAATGACGATTCCGAAAGCCGCGCAGGGCTTGATCGATCTCGTGCCCGATGCAAAAGTGGTCAAAGTCTCAGG
>JANMFP010000172.1:0-2750 GCA_031378135.1 Variovorax sp.
AGAGATGGATGGCCTCATGCTGGCCAAGGAGCTTCACAAGATCAAGCCTGAGATGCAGCTTGTCTTGCTGACTTCGGGCACATTGCCCGCAGACCAAGATGCACAGCAGTTTGCAGGTCGCCTGCTCAAGCCCTATCGCCAGTCCCAGCTTTTCAATATCTTGGCTCGTATTTTGTACACCAGCAATGGCGCAGCACAAAACGTGATTGCCCCTAAGAAGATCGTGACGAAAAATCAAACGATTTTGGTGGCCGATGATAATTTGGTGAACATCAAAGTCGCTGTCAGCATGCTCTCAAAGCTGGGCTATGAAAGCGTCAGCGTGATGGATGGCCAGCAAGCCGCGGACAGCGTAGCTGCTTCCTTGCAAGCGGGCGGCAAACGCTTTGCGGCCGTGCTGATGGATGCCAACATGCCTGTGCTGGATGGCTATGGCTCGGCACGATTGATCATCAGCACCCATGGCCGCGCTGCGCCGCCCATCATTGCCCTGACGGCATCGGTGATGGAAGAGGATCGCCAGCGGTGCTTGGATGCCGGCATGATTGGCTTTTTGCCCAAACCGCTGCGTATCGATGAGCTCGCCACAGGCCTTGCGAAGTATGCACGTGTGGATGAAATTGCTACTAATTTTATAGCTAATAGCATAGATTCTATGCCGGATATGCTCGAAATTGAGCCTCAAATGGCTTCTAAAAATGAGCTTGAGATCAGCTTGATCGATTGGAGCCGCTTGGATCAGTTCAAAGAGTTTGATGATGAAGCGCTTTCCATGACGCGCGAAGTCATCGGCTTATTCACACAAGATGCCCCCCTGCGCCGCGACGACATCAAGGCCAGCTTGGCCACCACCGATCCTGCCTTGCTCTCGCTGCGCGCGCATGCCCTCAAAGGCGCTGCCTCTAATGTGGGTGCAATGGCTTTGTCTGATGCATGCGCGGTGCTTGAGCACGCTTGCAAGACGAATGGTTGGCCATCTGATGCTTCGCAGCAGATTGCGCAGATCGATGCCCTCACGGATGCAACGCTCGATGCGCTGAAGGCTTGGCAGCCGAAGGCTTAGACCCTACAGGCTTAGCCCCTAGGGAGGCTCTGAACAAGTCGATTCAGGTAAATCAGGTTTGCTTTTGGGCGCTCTGCGTCGTTGAAAAGCCTCGCTTTAGCGCCGCTAAAGCTGCGTTTTTCGCCTAGCAGCCCATCCCAAAATCAATCCTGCTTTATCCTGAAGACTTATTCAGAGCCTCCCTAGCGAATGAGGTATCAGCTGCCGCGATATGTGGAGTAGCTCCAAGGTGTGCAGAGCAGAGGCACGTGGTAATGCTGATCGGTATGCGCGATGCCGAAATCCAGATGCACGACATCTAAGAAGCTTGGCTCTGGCAAGGCAACACCTTTGTTCTTGAAATACGCAGCCACCTCAAAGCTCAGGCGATATTGCCCAGTTTTTAAGTTGGCGTTGTCGTAAAGCGGGCCATCGGGGTTGCGGCCATCAGCGTTCAATGTGAAGCTTTTCACCAGTGTGTAGTTGCCGGCTTGGTTTGCTAACAAGCTCACTTGCATGCCATGCGCTGGACAGCCGTGCATCGTGTCTAAAACGTGGGTAGATAAGCCCATAGCCCTGATTCCTTTGGTTAAGTGATGACAGTGCGAAGAAGTGTATACAATTTCTAAAATACATTGCAGCAGGGATCGATCAGCATGGAAGTCTCCACCACCCAACACATCGTGCAAGCGCTCACCAAAGCCATTGTGTCGCATCGGCTTGCGCCCGGTGTGAAACTGGTCGAGCAAAAGCTGGCGGATCATTTCGGCGTTTCACGCACCTTGGTGCGCCAAGCGCTGTACCAGCTAGAAAACCAGCGCTTGATTGTGCTCGAGCCTGCGCGCGGTGCGTTTGTCGCTTCGCCCTCCATCGAAGAGGCGGCGCAAGTGTTTGATGTACGCCGCATGCTGGAAGCGCAAATGACGCGCCACTTCGCTGCTCAAGCCACGCGCGAGCAAATCGCTACGTTGCGCGAGCATGTGGCCCAAGAAAAAGCGGCCGTAGAAAGCGGCGATGCGCCGGGGCGCATTGAGCTGCTCGGTGATTTTCATGTGCGCATGGCTGAGCTCATGGGCAATTCTGTGCTGGCCGAGTTGCTCAGTGATTTGATTTCACGTTGCGCGCTGATCACGCTCATGTACCAAAGCGCGCATGCGGCGCAAGAGAGCAATGATGAGCATGCGCAAATTGTGGATGCAATGGCCAAGGGCGATGTAGAAAAATCTGTGGCCTTGATGGATGCGCACTTGAGCCAAGTGTTCAATCATTTGCAGCTCGAAAAACGTCCGTCAGATGCGGATGCGCACGAGGCACGTGAATATGGCGAAATGAACCACAGTTTTGCAGGGCTCTGAGATGGCCGCGATTTACGACAGCACCGCCGCCTATCCTCGCGATCTTGCAGGCTACGGCAAAGATATGCCGCACGCCAAGTGGCCGGGAGCAGGGCCTCATGGTGCGCGCATTGCTGTGCAATTCGTGCTGAATTTTGAAGAGGGTGGCGAAAACCATGTCTTGCATGGCGATGCCGGCTCAGAAACTTTTCTCTCCGAGATGTTCAATCCTGCCAGCTTTCCCGCGCGGCACATGAGCATGGATGGGATTTACGATTACGGCGCGCGCCAAGGCGTGTGGCGCATCTTGCGAGAGTTTGAAAAACGCAAGTTGCCGCTGACCGTGTTTGGTGTGGCAACTGCTTTGCAGCGCT
>JANMFP010000008.1:0-4431 GCA_031378135.1 Variovorax sp.
ATTCAAAAAAATCGCCACATTAAACTCGCTGGCAATGAAAAGCTGCGCATCGAGCGCGAACTCGCAGAGCCGAAAGATCGGGCGCAGATGGTGCGCGATGTGCTGCGCAGCTTGGGTGCGCCGGCGAAGGCGGCTGTTGCCGCCTGATGACGAAATGACGGAATGATTGCAATGACTGAGGGTTTGCAGCGCCTTGAGGCTTACGCGCCGCCACCCGACGAGGGTTTGCATATCGTTTACCAAGACGAGCATCTACTGGCGATCAACAAACCCGCCGGTCTGCTCAGCGTGCCGGGGCGTGGTGAAGAGTTAGCTGATTGCGCCTTGCACCGAGTGCAGGTGAGATTTCCCGCCACCTTACTCGTGCATCGCCTTGATGAAGCCACCAGCGGTCTGCTGCTGTTTGGATTGCATCCCGCAGCGCAGAAAGCCGCAAGCTGGGCGTTTGAATCACGGCAAGTTAAGAAAACCTACACAGCTCGCGTACTTGGATTGATGCAAGCAGAAGAAGGCGTGATCGACGCGCCCATCGCCAAAGACTGGCCCCGTCGCCCGCTGCACATCATCGATCCCGAACACGGAAAAAGTGCAATCACCAGATGGCAATTGCTATCAAAAGATGTGCATTCTGCGCAGTCTTTATGCCGGCTAGAGCCCGAAACGGGCCGCACCCATCAACTGCGCGTCCACATGCAGCATATCGGTCATCCAATCGTGGGCGATAAGCTCTATGGCACGCAATATGGCTCAAATACACGCCTGATGCTGCACGCCAGCAGAATCCAAATGCAACACCCACTGCTGCACGAGATCTCTTTAGATCTGGCCTGCAAAGCAAATTTTTAAGCGCTTTAGGCCAGTAGCCGGCATAAAACATACGCAGAGTGCTATACAAATAATAGCATCGACTAACTCACATTAACTTTTGATCAGATGCGCCTCGGTCAATACCCAAGAGCGGAAAGCGCTAAAAGCTGGCGAGTTCAGACTTTCACTGCGAAAGCACAAGTAGTGCCCTTGATCCACACTCACGCTTTGCTCCCAAGGCATCAACAGGCTACCCAAACGCAGCTCCTCTAAAACCAATATTTTGGGCACAAGGCCGATGCCTAGGCCACTCAGTGCCGCTTGAATCACCGCCGAATATTGCGCAAAGCGTGGGCCTGCCAGAACTTGTCGCTCGGGTATTTCATGCTGCACTGCCCATTGCCGCCACGCGCCCGGGGCATGCTCGTGGTGCAGCAATGTCAACTCGGTCAAGTCAATCGGTGCTTTCAACGCACGCGCGCCCAACAAGCTTGGCGCTGCAATCAAACAAAACTCCCGGCCCGCCAAATAATCCGAAGCCACACCCGGCCAATTGCCATCGCCATAGCGAATAGCCGCATCCACGCCTTCCGGCAAATCTTCACTATTGTTCAAGTGTTGACGGAAACTGATGATCACGCTGGGGCATTGCGCGCTGAATGATGGCAGGCGAGGAATCAGCCATTTGGTTAAAAATGTCGGCACACTGGCCAAAGTCAAGGTGCCAGATCCGCTTGCTGTGGAGCGCAACTCAAAGCTGGCTGCTTCAATCGTGCGCAAGCTGCTGGATATTTTTTGCCAATAGATCTGACCTTGCGGCGTAAGTGTTGAATTGCGGCCTGATTTTTGAAACAAGGCTCGCCCCAAAAATCCTTCCAAACCCGAGATTTGCTTACTCACCGCGCTGACCGTTATGCACAGCGCGCTCGCCGCATGCGAAAAACTGCCGTGCCGCACCACCGCATCAAAGGCCAATAGCTCCTGAATGGTGGGGCAGATACGTTTCATGGGCTGCAGTGTATGTCGGTTTGATGAAAAATAGTTTCCAAAATCTCAACTATCGTGAATTCAAATTCAAGCATACAGATCGTAACTCAGCGCAGAATTCACACCTGTTCATCACCCGGACATTCACACAAGCCAAATGGAGAACTATGTGATTCGCGGTATTGCGCTGGTTTATGCCATCTACTTGTTACTGCCGATTGCTTTGCTGCTGATCGGCAGCTTCGGCAATCTGTGGACCAACACTCTCTTGCCCACAGGCGTGACAGGCCGCTGGTATACCGATCTTTGGCTGGATACCTCTTTTCGCAAAGCATTCGTGAGCAGCCTCACGGTGGCAGGCGCGGCTTGCGTCATCAACACGTTGCTGGCTGTGCCTTTGGCCTACAGCCTGTATCACGGTGCGAAACAGCGCGGGAGCTTGGCGGCCAAGCTGGTCAGCGCCATGCCCGTGGCCGTGCCCACGATCACGCTGGGCTTTGGCTACATGATTGTTTTCAACACCGATTGGACGCCTTGGCTGGGTAGCTTGCCGCTCCTGATTGCGGCGCATGCCATCCACACCCTGCCCTACCTCACGAATACCCTGCTGGCCGATCTGCGCCATTTACGCCTCGATCAATTAGAGAATGCGGCAGCCACGCTCGGTGCATCGAGCTGGCAGCAGTTCTACAGCGTGGTGCTCCCCAATTTGCGCCAAAGTTTGCTCAGTGGTTTGGTGATGGTGGCGGCTATCTCTGTGGGCGAGTTTGGATTGTCCAATTTACTCACAAGTTTTCAAAATCGCACCTACCCCGTTGTGCTGCTACAAGCCTTTTATGGGGCCACTGGGTTTGCCTGCGCTGCCACGGTGATCTTGCTGGTGTTGGCTAGCTTATCGGCCACGCTGTCTTCTGCCTTTGTGAAAAAATCATGAGCCTTGAATTACAACAACTGAGCTACCAATATCCAGGCACCACGCAAGGCGTGCATGGCTTGAATTTAACGGTGGGCAAAGGCGAGCTGGTGGCGGTGATTGGCCCCAGTGGCTCTGGCAAATCAACGCTGCTGAAATTGATCTCGGGCTTAACCACCGGCTACTCAGGCTCAATCATTCTGAGCGGCAGCGATATCTCTGGCCTGCCTGTGCATCAGCGCAATTTGGGTATGGTCTTCCAAAACTATGCGCTGTTCCCGCATTTGAATGTGCTGGACAACATTGCCTATGGCCTCAAGCTGCGTGGCATCGGCACCGCAGAGCGCCACGCTCGCGCCCTGAAGTTGCTCGACACGATTGACATGCGTAGCTTTGCGCAGCGCTCAGTCGCTCAGCTCTCAGGCGGGCAGCAGCAGCGCGTGGCATTGGCCAGAGCATTGGCGATCAACCCCAGTGCTTTACTGCTCGATGAGCCTTTGGCCGCGCTGGATGCCAGCATTCGGGGGCATTTGCGTGATCAGATTTGCAAACTACAGCGCAAATACCGAGCCACCACATTGCTGATCACGCACGACCAAGAAGAGGCTCTCAGCATGGCAGACCGTGTGGCCATGCTCAAAGATGGGCGGCTGCTGCAATGCGCCACGCCGAAAGAAATTTACGCTGCGCCATTAAGCAAGGCAGTTGCTGAGTTTGTGGGCTTGTCTACTATCTTTTCTGCGCAAGTGGTTGCTCAAGATGAAATTGATGTGGGCTTTGCGCGCTTGCATGCACCCACGGGCCAGCGAAGCGCGGGGCAAAAGATTTATGCCCTGATTCGCCCAGAGCATGTTGTGGTTGATCCATCCCCTCAAGTTATCAATCGCTTGACGGGGCAAACCACGGCCGTGCGTTATTTGGGCTCAGTGAGCAGATTTGATTTTTCGGTGCAAGGCGCGCCGCAACCCATTCTTGCTGAAGCCTCGCAGGTGGCAAGCCAAGCCATCGCTATTGCACCTGAGCACATTCGATTACTCGACGAGTAAAACCTCACCCTTCTCATTTTTTTTCACAAGGAGCTTGTTATGCAACGCCGATCATTTGTCAAAACCACTGCCGCCATTCCGATGGCAATGTTGGCTCAAAGCGCTTTCTCGTTTGAAGGCCCTGAGCTGTATCCGGGCGAAAAGGCACTTTATGCCGAAGCAGAAAAAGAGGGCTTGGTAGTCTCGTTTGACACGGGGCCAGAGTGGGCTAACTGGAAAGCGCTGTTCCGTGAATTCAAAAAGCGTTATCCAGAAGTAGAGCTCACCTACAACGACTTGGGCTCAGCTGCCACTGTAGTAGCGCTGGATAAAGCGCGCCGCAGACCACAAGCCGATACCGCTTACTACTTCGCTGCTTCAGCGGTGGATGCAGTGAAAAAAGATGTTGTTGCGCCATTCAAGCCCATCAATTTTGAAAAGCTACCCGCTGTTTTCAAAGAAACAGAAGGTCGCTGGTTCACGATTCACACGCTGAATATTGCCTTCATCGTGAATAAGAAATTGGTGAAAAACTCGCCAACATCATGGGCTGATTTACTCAAGCCAGAATTCAAAAGCTCGGTGGTGTATCTCGATCCTCGCTCCACAGGGGTGGGTCAAGTTCTGGTGTTTGCCGCCGCTTACGCCAACGGCGGCTCGGTTGACAACATCAAGCCCGGCATCGACTACCTTGCCCAG
>JANMFP010000019.1:0-2755 GCA_031378135.1 Variovorax sp.
TTTGCGCTTTAAGCCCTTTTGAAAAAGCGCATTCATGAAATTTCGCCCATTCCTCGTTAGTCTGTTGTTGATACTGTCTCTCGCGCTCAAGGCATGTGGCCGCGCTGATCCTCAGACGGCGCTGGAAGCTGCTGTGCAGAAGCTACAAAAAAACTTGGAAGCAAAGGACACCAGCGCAGTGATGCAGCAACTCGACCTCAGTTTTCAGGCTCAGGCGGAGTTTGACAGCGAGTGGGCTCGCAAGACGATGACGCTCATGTTTTTGCGCTATGCCAACGTGAAGGTGATTGCTGTGAGTCAAACGAGCAGTGTTAACCCCGCCTCGCAAAAACCTGGCGTGACAGAGGCGAAGGTGTTGGTTACAGGGGCGCAGGGTTTGATCCCCGAGCGGGCCGAGCCGTTTGACGTGCGCCTGGATTGGAAGCTCGTGTCTGGCGAGTGGAAGTTGGCCGCTATCAGGTGGGAGTGAGTGCGCGGGGAGCAAATACTGAGCTTGCGAGTCAAGGTGGAAGACCGCAACCAAAGTTCAATCGCCTTCGATACAGTCTGGCTCATGTTCAACAGATGCAGGAGAAACCCATGAGCCCAGAGATTAAACAGTTTTCAGCGTTTGCCGTGCAAGGCTTTCAGGTGCGCACGACGAATGCGGCGGAGCAAACGGCTGAGGCGAAGATTGGAGCGCTTTGGCAGCGATATTTCAGCACGCCGGGTGTGGCGATGGTTGGGATTTATGGGGTTTACAGTGGTTATGAGAGCGACTGGACGGGGGCGTTTGATGCGACGGCAGGCAGCGAGGCTGCGGCTGGTGTAGAGCCAAAGACAGATCAAGTGACTGTGCAAATCCAAGGCGGCACATATTTGGTATTCAAGGCCAAGGGCGCGATGCCGCAGGCAGTGATTGAGGCTTGGGGGCGGGTGTGGCAGCATTTTGCTGCGCCGCGCACGGATTGGCAACGCTGCTATGCCACGGATTTTGAGCAGTATTTAAGCGTGGATGAAGCGGCGGTGTGTATCGGTGTGAAGCCGGTTTGATTTTTTATCAATTTAGACACATGCCCACCCTGATCGCAGCGCTGAGCTTGGCTGGCTTACTCAAGATCGCGCACTTGGGTCTTCCTCCATGGCATTTGGCTTTTTGGTTTGCGGCGTTGTTGATGGCTGCGATGTTTCAAGTGATGCCTATGCCTCTCGCATTGCTCAACGGTGCGGGTAGCTTTTTGGCTTCTTGGCTGTATTTTTATTTGCTAGACGTCACAGACACAGTCATGGATCGCTTTATGCATTATTTTGTGTTGGCGGTGGGCATGGTGCTGCTTTTGGGCTCTCGCCTTTTTATTGACATCAAGTATTACCAAATTGGCTTGTGAGGCCGATGGCTCAGCGATCATGTTCTGCGTAAAGAACGATGCGCAATGGCAGCCTGCTACTGGCATCCCTCTCACGGATTAACCCTGAGCGCTGCTAGGCAGCTATATCTAACGGGCTGTCTCTTTTGCGCGGGAAGGATTCGCAAGGCGCATTTATGATGCACGCCATGAATTCAAACACTGCTCCTCAAGTTCTAGCTCCAGCTCACGCCCTTTACCCGCGCCTGCTCGCGCCACTCGATCTCGGCTTCACCACACTTAAAAACCGCGTGCTCATGGGCTCGATGCATACGGGGTTGGAAGAGGGGCGGGATTTGAGTCGCTTGGCGGCTTATTTTCGGGAGCGGGCAGAGGGCGAAGTGGGGCTGATGGTCACGGGCGGCTTTGCGCCGAATATTGCGGGCTGGACGAAGCCTTTTGCGGGGACGTTATGGTCTTCTCGTGCGGCCAAGCGGCATCGTGTGGTGACGGATGCTGTTCACGGCGCGGGTGGCAAGATTGCGCTGCAAATTCTGCACACAGGGCGCTATGCCTACCATCCGCTCGCGGTTGCTCCCACACGCCTTAAATCTCCCATCACACCGTTCACGCCCTTTGAGCTGTCTAGCTCGGGCGTGGAGCGACAGATTAAGGCAGTTGTGAATTGCGCGGTGAAGGCTCGGGAGGCTGGTTATGACGGCGTGGAGATCATGGGCTCGGAAGGGTATTTGATCAATCAATTTCTCTCCAAAGCCACGAACCAGCGCGATGACGAATGGGGCGGCGATTATTCGAATCGTATGCGGCTGCCGCTAGAGATCGTGCAGCGCACGAGGGAGGCAGTGGGCAAAGATTTCATCATCATTTATCGGCTGTCGATGATTGATCTGGTGCCGGGCGGCAGCAGTTGGGATGAGATCGTGACGCTTGGCAAAGCGGTGGCGCAAGGCGGCGCGAGCATCATCAACACGGGCATCGGCTGGCATGAAGCGCGCGTGCCCACCATTGCCACCAGCGTGCCGCGTGCGGCCTTTGCTTGGGTGACTCAGAAGATGAAGGCGGAGTTTGTTGCCCTAGGCATCACCACGCCGCTGATCACGAGCAATCGAATCAACACGCCTGAAGTGGCTGAGCAAGTCTTGGCTGATGGCTGCGCCGATATGGTCTCGATGGCGCGGCCGCTGCTCGCCGACCCGCATTTTGTGAAGAAGGCGCGGCTTGCGCAGAGCGATCAAATCAACACTTGTATCGCTTGCAATCAGGCTTGCCTCGATCATGCGTTTAAAAATAAGCTGGCCAGTTGCTTGGTCAACCCGCGCGCTTGCCATGAGACAGAGCTGGTTTATCGCCCAATCCACTCGAACGTGGCGAAAAAGCGCGTGGCCGTGGTGGGCGCGGGACCTGCGGGC
>JANMFP010000025.1:0-1822 GCA_031378135.1 Variovorax sp.
ATATAAGAGCTGTCTTTCACCATGAAGATGAAATCGGTCATCGAAGGCGAATACACCGCGCCGCCTGCGCAAGGCCCCATGATCAGGCTGATTTGCGGCACAACGCCAGAGGCGAGCACATTTTTCTGAAACACATCGGCATAACCTCCGAGCGAAGCCACGCCTTCTTGAATACGCGCGCCACCTGAATCATTGAGCCCAATGACAGGCGCGCCCACCTTCATGGCTTGGTCCATCACCTTGCAAATCTTCTCGGCATGCGCCTCAGAAAGCGCCCCACCAAACACGGTGAAATCTTGGCTGAACGCAAACGCCAAGCGGCCATTGATCATGCCGTAGCCCGTCACAACACCATCGCCGGGAATCTTGTTTTGATCCATGCCGAAATCTGCACAGCGATGCTCCACAAACATATCCCATTCTTCAAAGCTGCCTTCATCAAACAAAATCTCCAGCCGTTCGCGCGCGGTGAGTTTGCCTTTGGCATGCTGCGCATCAATGCGCTTTTGGCCACCGCCGAGCTTTGCTGCGGCGCGTTTGGATTCGAGTTGTTCAAGAATGGTTTGCATGATGATTCAGTAGAAAAGTATGAATTTGATAGCAGCTTACGCAGGTTTGATGCCGGCTAAAAGCAGTTTTCTTGCTGCAGTTGATGCAGCGATCTCTCCTGAGAGCACTTGTTGCGTGAGCAGTGGTAATTGGGCGCGAACTTGGCTATTGGAGCGAAACTGATCCTTGAGCCCCGTCTCAATCCGCTCCCACATCCAATTCACAGATTGCTGTTGGCGACGTTGCTGTTTTTTTCCGCTCGCCTGTTGCGCAGCTTGAAAAGCAGCCACCGCTTGCCAAAACTCTGGCAGCCCCGTTCCCTTGAGCGCAGACATTTGCAACACACGTTGCATCGCATCCATCGTTGGATGATCATGCCCGTGCATATCAAATATCCTCATACTGCTCGTGATCTGCGCCTGCGCCCGCATCGCAGCATCCGGGTCAAGATCAGCCTTATTAATCACCACCAAATCCGCGAGCTCCATCACGCCTTTTTTAATCGCCTGCAAATCATCACCCGCATTGGGCAACTGCATGAGCACAAACATGTCCGTCATGCCTGCGACTGCAATCTCGCTCTGCCCAACACCCACCGTCTCCACAATCACCATGTCGTAGCCTGCCGCTTCGCACACCAGCATCGCCTCGCGCGTGTGTGAAGCCACGCCGCCCAGATTGCCACTCGCAGGGCTAGGGCGGATGAAAGCTCGCTCATGCACGGAGAGCATTTCCATGCGCGTCTTGTCGCCAAGAATCGAGCCACCTGACACGCTAGACGAAGGATCAATCGCCAACACCGCCACGCGATGGCCTTTGTCGATCAGATACAAGCCAAGCGCTTCGATGAAAGTGCTCTTGCCTACACCTGGCACACCGCTGATACCTAAGCGAAAGCTTTTCCCCGTGTGCGGCAGCAAGCTCGTGAGCAATTCATCCGCTAGGCAGCGATGATCGGCGCGCGTGGATTCGAGCAAAGTAATGGCCTTGGCCACAGCACGGCGCTGGGCCATGCCTTGCGAGCTCACAATATCTAAGGCCTTCATATCAAACAGCTTCGAGCCATCAAGCCGAGACGGCCTTGCGAATCTGCTCCAGCACATCTTTGGCGCTAGCCACAATCGGCGTGCCCGGGCCATAAATGCCTTTGACGCCAGCCTCATACAGAAACTCGTAATCCTGCCGAGGAATCACGCCGCCGACGAAGACGATGATGTCGTCTGCGCCTTGCTTCTTCAATTCCGCAATGATGGCGGGCACCAAGGTTTTGTGG
>JANMFP010000036.1:0-4075 GCA_031378135.1 Variovorax sp.
ACTCAAGCACTTGCCTACGATCATGATCACGTCGCGCATCGCTGAAAAGCACCGCGAATATGCTTTTGAATTGGGCGCAAACCACTACCTCGGCAAACCGTACAACGAAGAAGAGCTACTCAGCTTGATTCGCCGGTATGCTAGGGAAGAAGCAACGATCTGAAGTACTGCTTGATCCATACAAAACGCCTGGTTCGTGCAGGCGTTTTTTTGGCAAAGAACCGAAAGAAGAAAGCCAAACAGCCGGACGCAGAAGACGCAAAAAAATACCAAATAACAAACCAGCTGCTGTCATCGATAGTAAATTGAGCTTTTCTTTTTTGTTTTGTCTTTTTTGGTATTTCTTCTACGTAACCTTTGCGTCTTCTGCGTCCGGCTGTTCGGTATTTGTCTTTGGTTCGCTAAGCAAAGCCATTCTGCCGCCAAGCTTCAAACACGCTCACCGCTACGGCATTGGATAAATTCAAACTACGCTGCCCCTCGCGCATGGGCAGGCGCAGGCGCTGCTCATCAGGGAAACCATCTCGCAGCTCAGCGGGCAGGCCGGCTGTTTCTGAGCCGAAGAGCAGCCAATCGCCGGGTGAGTAGGTCTGTTCATACACGCTGTGGCTGCCGCGCGTGGTGAACGCAAAGATGCGGCTGGGATCGGGCTGGCAAGTGGCTAAAAAAGCGGCCCAATGGGCATGACGCACAAGACTGGCGTACTCGTGATAATCCAGCCCGGCACGGCGCATGTGTTTGTCGTCAAAATTAAACCCGAGCGGCTCGATCAGGTGCAAATTACAGCCCGTGTTGGCGCACAAGCGGATCACATTGCCTGTGTTGGGCGGGATTTCGGGTTGAAAGAGGATCACGTTGAACATGGCTTGATTGTCTCGCAGGAAATGCGGCGGCCACGTTGTATCTTCAACCTGCCGGGCGCGGGTAAACTCAAGGCGAATTCTCAGCCAGCATGTCACTCTTCAAATCCGCCTCCATCGTCTCGCTGTGGACACTGGCCTCGCGCATCACGGGCTTGGTGCGCCAGCTCATCATTGCTGCGATGTTTGGCGCTGGGCCGATGACAGATGCGTTTATGGTGGCGTTTCGCATTCCGAATTTACTGCGCCGCTTGTTTGCGGAAGGCGCGTTTGCGCAAGCTTTCGTGCCGGTGCTGGCCGCCAGCAAAGAGCGCGATGGCGAAGAGGCCACGCGCGTTTTGATCGATCAAGTCGCCAGTGTGTTACTTTGGGCGCTGATCATCACTTGCGTGATCGGCATTGCCGCTTCGCCGCTCCTCGTCTGGGCCATGGCGAGCGGCTTGCAGCAAACACCGCGCGTGTTTGAAGTCTCGGTGCTGATGACGCGCTTTATGTTTCCCTACATTGCCTTCATGTCTCTCGTGGCGCTGTGTTCGAGCGTGCTCAATACGTGGAAGAAATTTGCTGTGCCAGCCGCCACGCCTGTGCTGCTCAATCTGGCGATGATCGCCGGTGCTTGGCTGCTTGCACCGCAGCTCAAAGCCCGCGGTATCGAGCCGATTTACTCGCTCGCTGTAGGCGTGATGCTGGGTGGCGTGTTGCAACTGGGCATGCAGCTTTTGGCTTTGAAGAAGCTCGCTCTGTTGCCGAAATTTACATGGAATCCGCGTACAGCCGGCGCATTTATTGCACAGCCTGCTATCAAAAACATACTCACTTTGATGCTCCCCGCGCTGCTTGGTGTGAGCGTAGCGCAGATTTCGCTCTTGATCAACACGCAAATCGCCTCGCATTTGCAATCGGGCTCGGTCAGTTGGCTGGGCTTTGCGGATTTGCTGATGGAGTTTCCTACCGCGATGCTGGGCGTGGCTTTGGGAGTCGTTCTCATGCCGCAGTTGGCGGCGGCGAAAGCGAGCGGCGACACGCAAAAATTCTCTTCGATGATCGACTGGGGGCTGCGCCTCGTGGTGTTGCTTGCTGTGCCTTGCATGGTGGCGCTGCTGTGCTTTGCCAAGCCACTGGTGGCTGTGCTGTACCACTATGGCGCGTTCAAAGGCTCGGATGTGAGCCAAGTGGCACTTGCTCTCATGGGCTACGGCACAGGGCTCTTGGGGCTGGTGGCGATCAAAGTGCTCGCGCCCGCTTACTACGCGCGGCAAGACATCAAAACGCCAGTGAAGATCGCCGTGGTGGTGCTCATCTTCACGCAAATCTTGAACTACTTTCTTGTGCCGCAGCTCTTACATGCCGGGCTCACACTCTCGATTGGCCTTGGCGCGCTGCTCAATGCACTCTGGCTGCTGATCGGCTTGCTGCGCAGCAAAACGTATGTACCTGTCAAAGGCTGGGGTACGTTTGCGATACAGGTGTTGGCGGCCAGCAGCTTGTTGGCAGTGTTTTTGTTGTGGAGCGCCCAAAGCTTTGATTGGGTCGCGATGCAAAGCGTTTATTTACAACGAATTGGGCTGTTTGCCGGCGTATTGATTGCCTCAGCTGCTATTTATTTCGGAGCATGCTGGGCGGCGGGTTTGAAGATTCGAGCTTTGCTCAAGCGATGAAACAAGAAAGTGATTGTTGATGAAAGATGTTGCAGTTCACTACCGCGTTGAAGCGTTCAACGTACACGCGCATTTGTGGCGCATCACGCTGAATGTGGCCAAGCCCGCACGCTTGCAAACTGTGAGCCTGCCGGTGTGGATTCCGGGCAGCTACATGGTGCGTGAGTTTTCTAAGCATTTGCAACATTTAAAAGCCATGCAAAACGGCAAAGCTTGCGCCCTGGAGCAGCTGGATAAATGCACTTGGCGCATCAAGAATTCGTCCAGCCAAGCGCTAGAAATCAGCTATGAAGTTTATGCCTTTGACAACTCCGTGCGCACAGCTTGGCTGGATGCGACACGCGGATTTTTCAATCCAACTTCGCTTTGCCTGCGCGTTGAAGGCCAAGAGAAGAAAGCCCATGGCTTATCCCTATGCACTATTCATTCAGGAGCACTCCGCGCAGTATCTACGCCGGCTACCTGCCTAAAAATCTCTAAAAAAGAAGAGAAGGCACTGCTTGGCGCCTATCTCTTTGAAGATTACGATCATCTGGCTGACACGCCGTTTGAGATCGGTGATTTTTGGCAAGGCAGCTTCACGGTGCGTGGCGTGGCGCATGAATTTGTGGTGAGCGGGGCACCAGCTTCGTTTGATGGCGAACGGCTTCTGGCTGATACGAAAAAAATCGTGGAAGCAGAGTTGCTTTTCTGGCACGGCAAAGAGAATGAAAAAAGCACCAGCAAGCCTCCCTTTGACAGATACGTTTTCATGTTGAACGCCGTGGATGATGGCTATGGCGGCTTGGAGCATCGCGCAAGCACGGCATTGATCTGCGGCCGCCGAGATCTACCGCGCATCGGTAGCGCAAAACAAACCGAGGGCTACACCACCCTGCTCGGCCTCATCAGCCATGAGTATTTCCACACTTGGAATGTGAAGCGCTTAAGGCCCAAAGAGTTTTTGCCCTACGACTACACCCGCGAGAACTACACGCAAATGCTCTGGTTCTTTGAGGGCTTCACGAGCTACTACGATGATTTGCTGCTGCGCCGCGCGGGCTTGATTGATCAGGCGCAATACCTGCGTTTGCTCTCCAAAGCGATCAATCAAGTGCAGCAAACGCCGGGGCGCAAAGTGCAAAGCGTGGCGCAAGCCAGTATGGATGCTTGGGTCAAATACTATCGGCAAGATGAGAACACGCCGAATGCGACGGTGAGCTATTACACCAAGGGCTCACTGGTGGCGCTGTGTTTTGATTTGAGTTTGCGCGCTGGCCGAGGAGCGGGTGGCAAATCTGCGAAGAAGACATCGCTTGACGACGTGATGCGCTTTCTCTGGAAGCAATCCAAAGCCGACCAGAAGAACAAAGGCGGCATCACCGAGGCAGATTTTTCTGCTGCCTTGCTCAAGCTCTCCGGCCGCTCGTATGACAAAGAAATCGCCGCTTGGGTGCACGGCACAGGCGATTTGCCCATGCAAGAACTCCTTGAGGCCAACGGTGTGAGCATCACGCCTGAGCCCGGCGCATCGCTGCCGATGGCGCAGCGGCTGGGTTTGCGCGTGAGCGAATCCAG
>JANMFP010000037.1:0-1630 GCA_031378135.1 Variovorax sp.
GCGCGCTGGAAAGTTCGCCGTAAGGTACAGCCACGCGCAGCATGGGTGCATAGCGCTGCACATACCAGCCGTTTTGCAGTCGCAGCGGACGAAACTCTTCTTCCTTCAAGCGGCCATCCAAGCGGCGCTCCAATTGATCGCGGTATTGCGCGGCGCGGAGTTTGACGAAGTCGGTGTCGAAAGCGTTGTATTGGTACATAGCGGTTATGTGCAACTTTAAGCAAGGGCTTTATAAAGATTGAAGCTGCTCAATGTGATGATAAGCAGGCCGATAAAAACAGTGAGCGTTTTGGTAGGCAAAGCGCTCGTTAGCCGCGCGGCAAACGGGGCAATGAGCAAGCCGCCCGTCATCAATCCGAGAACTGTCTCCCAATGCTCAATGCCAATCAGCAAGGCAAAAGAGAAGCCGCTGGTGAGCGTGATGAAGAATTCAGCGGCGTTGACTGAGCCGATCGTGGTGCGCGGATCTTGGCCGGAGCTCACCAGTGTGGTGGTGACCACTGGCCCCCAACCGCCGCCGCCAGCAGAATCTACAAATGCGCCGACAAAAGCCAGTGGCATCACTTGGCGTTTAGACAACTCACGCGCTTTGGCTTGCCGCTTGCGCCACACTTTGTAGATCACAAATATGCCGAGTAAAACCAAATAGCCAGAAATCCAAGGCCGCAACGTTTGGCTGTCGATGCTGGTGACAAGGGCCACACCTGCCAATGCACCCACGATGCCCGGTAGCACCAAGCGTTTGAACAAATCCGTGCGTACATTGCCCAAGCGCCAGTGGCTGATGCCAGATGCTGCGCTTGTGAAAGCCTCAGCAATATGGACGCTGGCGGTGGCCGCAACGGGTGTGATGCCTTGTGTCATGAGAAACGTCGTCGCTGAGAGGCCATAGCCCATGCCGAGTGCGCCATCAATGAGTTGGGCTGCGATGCCGCATGTCAGGCCGATTAAAAATGCGGTGTGACGAAACTCTGCTTCACTGTTTTGAAACTGCCAAAGCCAAGCAAAGCCTGCGGCCACAATGGCCAATGCGCCATAGAGCAGCAGCGCATGCATGCTGCTCGGGCTGGATGAGATGGGATGACTGGCGTTGCTCATATGGCTCTGTGTGCAAGAAGTGAATTAAATGGCGAGTAACTTGACGCCCGCATAAGCCAGCAACAAAGAAAGAATCGAGCGAATCGCGCGGTCTGGCACATGGTTGCCCAGCTTGGTGCCAAGCCAGATGCCAGGCAGCGAGCCAGCGAGCAGCTTGGCGAGCAGCGGCCAATCGACAGAGCCAATGCTTGCATGACCCAAGCCTGCCACGAGCGTCAGCGGCACGGCATAAGCGACATCAGCTGCCACGATGCGATTCAGAGGCAGTGCAGGGTAGAGCAGCATGAGCGCCGTCACGCCAATTGCGCCAGCACCGACTGAGGTGAGGCTCACGAGGACGCCAATCAGTGCGCCAAAAATAATCGGCAGTGCAGGATGGCGCGGCTCTGTAGCATGCGCGAGTTGCTCGGGTGTCAACTCGCGGGCTTTTGGCGCTGCTGAGCCTTTGATTGCTTTGTAAAGCGTGGCTGCTGCCGTGAGCAAGAGCGCGAAGCCCAGCGTGGTCGTCACGATTTTTTGCATGGCATCGTTG
>JANMFP010000065.1:0-8109 GCA_031378135.1 Variovorax sp.
GCTTTGAAAGCTTGGCCGATTGAAGCGCCGCATCTAAGCTCATCGCATCTTTCGCTTCGATCATGGTGAGATGCGTGCCGGTGTAGCCGAGGCCATTCAAAATGGTCTGCGCTACAGCCATTTGCTCGCGCAGGCCGCGCAAATAATCCGGTGCTTCTTCGCTCGTGGTGAGCACATGAATCTGATGCGCACCCATGGCAATCGCGGAGAGCCATGTGTCCATCCCCATACTTGCGGTGTGCCAGAGCGCGAGCGGAATCACATTGTGCGGAATGCCTTGCGCTTTTTTCAATTGCGCGGCGCGGCCGACTTGCTCGATGAGTCGCGCGCCTTGCCCTTGGCTGTGCAACAAAAGTGCAGGCGCTTTGCCGCCTGCAGCGCTGTACGTGCTGAGCAATGATTTGATTTTCGTGCCCTGCTCGCTGGCTTTCGGATACGCGTAGGTGAGCGCGCCCGTGGGGCACACGGTGGTGCATGCGCCGCAGCCAACGCAAAGGTTAGGATTGACCTTGATTTGCTGACGCGATTTTTCGCTTTGAATAGCGTGCGCAGAGCAAATATCCACGCAAGCATTGCAGCCCACCGATTCATTGCGAGAGTGCGCACAAATCTTTTGCTTGTAAACGAAGAATTTTGGCTTTTCAAACTCGCCGACGAGATCTCGCAACTGAATCAGCGTTGCTGAATCCGCATCGCGGAAGTAGCCTTGCGGCGCGGCATGCCAATCAATCAAAGGCTGCGCACTCAGATCAAGCACAGCATCGAATTCATCTTCCATCTCGATGGGGTCACGGTCAAAATCAATCGCGCCAGCCACATCACACGCGCTCACGCAAGAGCGGTGGCTTTTGCACAGGCTCATGTTGATCTGAAAATCCAGTGAAATAGCCTGCTCCGGGCAAGCCACTGTGCAGGCATTGCAACGGGTGCATAAATCCAAATCAATCGGATTGTTTTTCTGCCATTTGAGTTTGAATGCGCCAAGCCAGCCGCTTAAATGGTCGATTTGGCCTGCAAGCATAGGATACTTGTTTTCTTGCGAAGAATTGAAGCCAAATAGGCCACTAGCCGGCGTATTACCTGCGCGAGGTGCTATTGAAAAGAGAGTCACACTGAGCGTGTCTGCGAGCAGATCAGCCAGAGGTGCAGTCTGCGCGAGATCACCCACGATGAGCAAGCGGCCTTGGCTTTTGTACGTCACAACCGGCACAGGTTCTGGATCGGGCAGCTTGGCGGCAGCCAGCAATGCGGCGATTTTGGGCATCGCCAGCGTTGCATCTTTACTCCAGCCAGCCGTCTCACGGATGTTGATGAATTTGATCGGGAACGTGTTTCCAGCACCTTTGCCCGCTCCCGCTCTGGCACCTTCCGTCTCTTGCGCCAACGCAGAAAACAAGCGTTGCTCTTGTGTGCATGCGACGATCACTTCGTCGTTGCCTTTGATGGCTTTTTGGAAGCTGGCGGCTTGCCTGCGGCACAAAGTGGTGTGCAGCGTTAAATCTTCATCCAGCGCGGTGGACAGGGCCTTCGCGTCCAGAGGCATGGTCTGGTTGCAGTTGCAGATCAAGGTGGTCATTGGGGGTTTGGCTGGCTTGAGCAACTGCTGTTGCAGGCGCTGCGGCTTGGCTTTCTTCAGTTAAGGCAGAGGTTTCTTGAGCACCCACTGACTGTGCCACGTTTTCCTTATCCAAGCCTTGCACACTTTCCCTAGCCTCTTCGTTTGCACCTTCACTAAGCTCTGCGCTATTGCCTTGCTTTGCATTTTCCTGCGCAGCTTTCTCTTCAGCGGCTTTCTTCGCAGCCTCTTCCTCTTCTTCTTTCCAAAACCCAAGGAACTGCGTGACGGCCAATTTGCGCAGCATCTCGGGCGGCAGCGGATCGGGCTTGGAATAATCGTCAACGTAAATGTCCATCATGTCCATCACATTGAAATGCGGGTCTTTGAAGAGCTGCTTCATCGCCGCGTTTTTAACCTCCGGAGCCACATCGGCGCGCATGAAAGGTTTGAAGTCTGACTGCGGCGTGAGATCGTGCACATCCTTCATCGTGGGCGCGGGGGGCAGTTCTTCCGCCTTGGGTGGGTCAACTTGACTGGCTTGATTTACTCCTAAATCAGGAGCACTCTGAGCAGTATTTACGCCGGCTATCGGCATATTTTTCTTAAATTCTTTGGTTGGAAGTGTTTGTACAGCAACAACCGGCTCTGCCAGCTCCTCGCCCTTTTTCAAAGCCTGCTTGCGCTGCGACCAGCGGGATAAAAATCCCGACTCATCAGGATTACGGTCAATTGCCATCGGGCTCACCATATTTCGGGCCAGCGCTGATGCTGGCTGGGTTACCAAAGCGGTCTTCCAAGCGTTTGAAGCTCTCGGGCCGAATGCGGCGTTTGGGCTCTGTGGCAAAGTGCGTTTGTGAAAACTCTGCCATCCACGCCGCCACTTGGTTGGGGCAAGGCGTTTGCTCCACCGTCTCCTGCGAATCGAGCCAGCGCCCCGCATCGTGATAACTCAGGCTTACCACTTGCGGCACAGCAATAAGTTCATCGGCCAATCCGAGCTCCTCCTCCATGCGCCACATCACAAACCATGCGGGCCGCTCCGTGGTGGCGTTCAAATAATAGCCTTCAGCATCATCACGGTAGAGCTCCACTGTCATCGCGGGAAAGAGCCAATGCGCGCCATCCTCTCCGCTTTGCAGGCAGCGTGGCACATTGCCGAAAGCGCCTTCATCAAGAGCGACATCGTGCAGCTTCCAGCGCCAATCGAGCCAGCGCGCGGCGGCGCCCGTGAGCCGCTCTTTACGCATCGTGACGGCGACTTGAATGCTGGGGCGTTGGATGGTGGACATAAGGCTCATTGGTGGCGTTCAAGCCCTAAATTTAGAGGTGATGGGATAGCGCCAATCTTTGCCAAAGCCGCGGTGCGTGACGCGGATGCCCGGCGGCGCTTGGCGGCGTTTGTATTCGTTCAACGTAATCAATCGAGTGACTTTTTCAACATCGGCTCGCGCAAACCCAGCGGCGATGATCTCTTCGATGCTTTGGTCGTTTTCCATGTAACGCTCGAGGATCGCATCCAAGATGTCGTAGGGCGGCAGACTGTCTTGGTCTTTTTGATCGGCGCGCAACTCGGCGCTCGGCGGGCGAGTGATGATGCGCTCTGGGATGGGGTTGGTGCCAGTGCCATACGGATCATGCGCATTGCGCCAGTGGCAGAGTTTGAAAACCGTGGTTTTCGCAAGATCTTTAATCACCGCAAAGCCGCCAGCCATATCGCCATAAAGCGTGCAGTAGCCGGTGGCCATTTCGCTTTTGTTGCCGGTGGTCAGCACGATGGCGCCGAATTTATTCGACAAAGCCATCAGCAGTGTGCCGCGAATGCGGGCTTGGATGTTTTCCTCGGTGGTGTCTTCCGCGCGGCCTTTGAATTCGTCCGCGAGAGTGGCTTTGAAGGCCTCAAGCATGGGCAAGATCGAATGCTCGTCGTAGCGCACACTCAGGCGCTTGGCCATCTCGCGCGCATCAATCCAGGAAATATCAGCCGTATACGGTGAAGGCATCATCACCGTGCGCACATTTTCTTTGCCCAGAGCATCTACCGCTATAGCCAACACCAATGCAGAATCAATGCCGCCGGAGAGGCCGAGCAGCGCGCCGGGGAAACCGTTTTTGCCCACGTAATCACGCACACCGAGTACGAGTGCATGCCAGAGGTCTTCCTCGGCAGTTGTTTCAGGCGACAAAGAGGCTATTAATTCAATAGCACTGCGCGCAGGATTTAAGCCGCCAAATTGACTGTTTTGTTTTGAAGTCTCAATAAAAAATGAATCTTCAACAAACGATGGCGCGCGCCCCGCCAAATCGCCATCCGCATTCAACGCAAACGAGCGCCCTTCAAACACGATCTCATCTTGCCCACCCACGCAATGTGCATACACGAGCGGCAGCCCAGTGGCCAAGCAACGATCGCGCATTTGCAGCTCACGCTCTGCGCCCTTGCCCACATGCCAAGGCGATGCGTTGATCACCACCAGAATTTCTGCACCCGCCTCGCGAGCAAGCTCCGCCGGCTCTTCAAACCAAGCGTCTTCACAAATCAAGAGCCCGATAGACACCCCATCGACTTGAAACACGCAACTGCCCTGTCCCGGCGCGAAATAGCGGCGCTCATCAAACACTTGGTAATTGGGCAGCTCCCGCTTGGCGTAGGTCTCGATCTTACGACCTTCGAAAAGCACCGAAGCAGCGTTGTGCCGCTTTTGTACGCTCACGCTTTTGCCGCGAACGCCTGATCCACCCGAGGGTTCATGTGGATGCCCGACGATCACATGCAAACCCTTCAAATCAGCCAATTCATCAGCAACGCGCTGCACCGCCTCATCGCAGCCCACCATGAACGCAGGCCGCAGCAACAAATCTTCCGGTGGATAACCACAAATTGAAAGCTCAGGCGTGATGACCAATCTCGCGCCTTGGGCATAGGCCGCGCGCGATGCCGTGATGATTTTGCTGGCATTGCCAGCAAGGTCTCCCACGGTCAGGTTTAATTGGGCCACACAAATATTCAAGCTCATAAAAATTCAACTCAATGTCATCTCAGGATTATGTCACCCGCATCCACAGCTCGCTGCTGGAGATTGATGCCTCGCAATGGGATGGGTTATTGGCGGCCAGCGATGCACCCACACCTTTCATGCGCCATGCGTATTTGGCCGCGATGCAAACCTCGGGCTCAGCTGTTCGCGAAACGGGCTGGGATGCACGATTTATCGCGCTGTATTCACCCAGCGACGAACTGCTCGCCGCCTGCCCGCTGTACGTGAAAACGCATTCCTATGGCGAGTACGTGTTTGATTGGGCATGGGCGCGGGCATATCAAGAAAACGGCTTGGCGTATTACCCGAAAGCCACGATAGCTGTGCCGTTTACACCCGTTCCTGGGTCGCGATTTTTATGCAAAAACGGCTTCTCGCCGGCGTATTTATTGCGCGAGGTGCTCTCATTTTGTGAGCAAGAGAACATCTCCTCTGCGCATGCTTTGTTTGCCTCCGAGAGTGATCAAACGATTGCTCAAGATGAAAAACTCATGCTGCGCGAGACGGTGCAATTCCATTGGACGAATGAAGCCCCCACGCTCTGCGCTGACGCGTCGCCGCTGCCCCCCGAGGCGGCGCGTTCCGGCTCGGGGCGGCCCAGCGCCGTCACCCACTACACAGACTTCGATGCCTTTCTCGCCACACTTGCACAAGACAAACGCAAAAAAATCCGCGCAGAGCGTCGCAAAGTCAGCGATGCAGGTGTTGTGTGGCGCTGGAGCCGAGGCACAGACATCGCAAGCAGCGATTGGGATTTCTTCTACACCTGCTACGAGCGCACTTATCTGGAGCATGGCAACCCGCCGTACCTCACGCGCGAATTCTTCCAAAGCATGCAAGAAACCATGCCGGAAAACTGGCTGCTCTTCATCGCTGAACACTCTGAAAAGCCCATCGCATGCAGCTTGATTGCGATACTGGACACCACTGAAAACGCTATGAAATCAATAGCTACCAGCGCAGATTCTATGCCGGCTAATAGGCTAAAAGGCATTGAAAAGGCTGAGAAAGTAGCCCAAAAAGTAGCATATGGCCGCTATTGGGGCGCAATCGCTCGCGTTGACAGCCTGCACTTCGAGGCCTGCTATTACCAGCCCCTGCAATGGTGTATCGAGCACGGCTTTGATCGCTTTGAAGGCGGCGCGCAAGGCGAACACAAAATGGCCCGCGGCCTGCTCCCCGTCGTCACCCGCAGCGCCCATTGGCTGGCCCACCCGCAGTTTGCCGATGCGGTGAACCGCTTCCTAGAGCGCGAGCGCAATGGCATTGGCGAATATGTGGAGCATTTGGCGCAGCGCAATCCGTTTCGCGAGAACAGCACCTAAGGGAGCCACTCAGCGTTTGCCGGTTTTGCCCAAGGGCGTGTCGTAGCTGATTTTTTGGCAAGCCGCCCCATTCGGATTCGCACAGCAATCGCTGATCTCTTTCGCGCTTTTCTTGAAGGCTTCGTTCCATTGGAGTTGGCTGTGCAGATTGCCAGGGCTCATCCAGTGAGACAGCGGAAATTGCTGGCCAAGGGTGCTGGTGGCAGTCGCTGTAACCACGCCTGTGGCCTGCAATGTGGCCAATCCGCAGGAATTCATATTGCCCATGCGGTGGCAGGTGGTGCAGGTGTTGCCGCGCGTGGTCAGCGCGAAAGGCTGCGGCCAAACTTTGAAAGCTTGGCCGATGGCACGCGGCTGGTATTTGCCAAAAGGATTGCCGGGCAACTGGGTGGTTTGCGCGATGTAGGGGCTGTACATGAAGGGGCCGCTGTCGTGGCATTGTGTGCAGGCGGGCTCTCGCTTGATGAGCTGCGCAGGGCTCATCCACACGGCTGCGGGATTGGGCAAAGAAGTCTTGGCCACTTTCCAATCAGAGACCAAAGCTTCGCTGGCAGGATGAATCTGCTCGTAGCCGCGCGGCGCTTGGCGCGAGGCTTGTGTGCTCGGAGAAGGAATCATGCGCGCGCCATGGATGCCTGAGCCTGCAGTGAATGGGGTTTGCGCTTTGGCGGTGAACCAGCAGGTTTTGCCATTGGTGAGGTTGTGAGAGACGATGTTGATTTCGTCATAGAGCGGACTGCCCGGCTCGCGCACCACATGCTTGCGGCAAATCGCGCTGATCTGCGCCTGCGCATCGTCGCGCAACACCAGCGCCCGCGAGCCGGGCACGCACTGGCCTTGCGAGCCCGGCTCGGTGGAGGGCAGCAAAGAAGGCTTGTCGCAAGTGGCGGTGTAGCTCGTGGTGATTTGGCCATTCACCGTAATCGGGATCACTTCGCCTGCGGTGCACACGAAGGATGGGATCGGCGTCACTTCCTTGGCGCATTGCGCGCCGTATTCGTAGAAGGTTTGCGCATGCGCTAATTGAGTTGCACTGGCGAAAAATATGATTAAAGCGAAGCGTTTCATGTCACCAATCCTCCTTCAGCCAAGATCACGGTGCGAATTGCGGCGTAATATTTCGCATACCCCGTGCAGCGGCAAATGTGTTGGCCCACGGCATCTTCAATGGATTGATCCAGTCGATCTTTCGCCACAGGCGCTGCGCGCAAGCGCTCCATCAGCATTGTGGTGGCCATCACGAAGCCGGGCGTGCAGTAGCCGCATTGGAAAGCGAAATGATCCAAAAACGCTTGCTGTACGGCGCTGGGCGCTTGCGCGTTGCCCACGCCTTCGATGGTGGTGATCGTTTGCCCTTGCAGCAGCGCCACGGGCGTGGAGCAGCTCAGCATTGGCTGGCCTTGCGAGCTGGGCGCGCGCTGCGCCTTCACGGTGCAAACCTTGCATACACCGATGCCGCAGCACAGGCGCGTGCCCGAGAGGCCAAGTTCCTCTTGCAAATAATCGACCAAGGCCAGATCGTCGGGCACGGTGGCGGTGATGGGGCGCTTGTTGAGCGTGAAGCTCACGGTGACTTGTTTCATGGAGCGGCTCCCTGCAATAGCGCTGATTTGATGTTTGAGGCGGTGATTGGCAGGCTGTTGAATCGCTTGCCCGTGGCATGTGCAATGGCATTGGCAATCGCCGGCGCGATCGGGCAAAGTACGGCTTCTGCAATGCCTTTGGCGGCGGTCTCCGTCGTCGGCAATGGAATGATGTTGAGGATGCGCGGCATATCTGATGCGAGCGCCACGTGATAGCGATCCAAATTCCATTTGCCATCGCCTGCGCCCCCGGCCTCCAGCGGCAAATTCTCCAAAAGCGCATAACCAATCCCCATCGCCACACCGCCCTGCGCTTGGCCTTGTAGCAAATCAAGTTGCAACACCTTGCCCGCATCCACCCACAGTTCTACTTGAGTGACCTTGGGTTGCCCGGTTTGCAGATTGATCTCAACGGCCACCAACACGCCCGAAGGTGCATATAGGCTGCGGCCATACAAATGCGCATTCGGCAAGGGCGGGATCACATCTTGCCGCGTGATCACCTGCCAATCTTGCCCCATGCCCGATGGCAGCAAAGCCAGCCCATCAATCGGCATTTGGCGCTTGCTGCCTTGGATCATGTAGCTCGCGCTGACCCATGTGCCTTG
>JANMFP010000069.1:0-3168 GCA_031378135.1 Variovorax sp.
TATGGTGAGTGATGAGCAAAACAAACAGCATGTTTTTAATGTGTTGTGCGTGGTTTTTTTCGTAGCAAGCTTGCTTTGGGATGGCACTGGTTTAGATGTGGCAGTTTCCCAGCTGTTTGGATCAGAGCAGGGCTTTGCTCTTCGTGGCCAATGGTTTTTAACGCGCGTGATGCACGATGGCGCGCGTAAGTTTGCATGGCTGATCTTAGGTGTGATGATTTGTATGGCCTTGTTTGCTCGGCAAGACGGCTTGCGCAAGAGCGCTCGTTGGGCCGTGGCGGGCACGCTGATGGCGATTTTGGTCGTGCAGTGGCTCAAGTGGATCAGCGCGACATCTTGCCCCTGGGATTTGCACCTATTTGGCGGGCATGCTGGCCTCGCCTCGCATTGGAATTTGCGGATCACAGATGGCGGGCCGGGCCGCTGTTTTCCCGCAGGCCATGCTTCTACAGGGTTTGCTCTTTTGCCAGCATGGGTTGCCTTGCACAGACACATGCGGCATCCTTTGTTTGCGCTCAGCCTCGTTGTGTTTGTTGGTCTGGCCTTGGGAATGGTTCAGGTACTCAGAGGGGCGCATTTTGTCAGCCATGTGATGTGGTCTGGCTCGGCATGCATGTTGGTGGCATGGATCACAGGGGCAGCTAGAGAACGCTTAACGAAGCCAGAGACGCTAAACTAGAAGCGTTTGCGGGTGTCGTTCAATGGCAGGACTCTTGCTTCCCAAGCAAATAACGTGGGTTCGATTCCCATCACCCGCTCCATCCTTCCGCTCCATCCTTGCGCTCCAGCTTCCCGCCTCAAACATCTATGCTTCGCCCAACTCCCGAACCCCGTAGCGCCTACAAAGCATTCATACCGATTACAACGCGCTGGGCCGACAACGATGTGTATGGGCATGTGAACAATGTTGTTTATTACGCTTGGTTTGACACCGCCGTCAATGGGCATTTGATTGCGCAAGGCGCGTTGGATATTCATGCAGGCGCATCTATTGGCTTGGTGGTCGAAACGCACTGCCATTATTTCTCGCCCATTGCGTTTCCACAAAAAGTAACGGCTGGCATTCGGGTGGCGCATGTGGGCACAAGCAGTGTGCGCTACGAGGTAGCTTTGTTTGCGGAAGATGAGCTGATGTGTGCCGCCAAAGGGCATTTTGTGCATGTGTATGTGAGCCGAGCTAATCGCCGACCCGTCGAATTGCCACCCGAGTTGCGAGCAGCTGTGCAGGCGCTGCAAGTATGAATAGCCATCAATTTTCCCGACCTGCTGCCATCGGCATTTTGCTGCTACTCGGCGTGGTGTTTGCCTCCAACCATATTGCTGCGCGTTTTGCTTTTGACCACGGCACGGGATTGGTAACGGCTGTGCTCGTGCGCTCGGGCGTCACGGCGCTGATTTTGCTGGCTGTGGTGATGTGGCTGAAAGCGCCTTTGAAGCTGGCGGCCTATCAGGTACCCAAGCGCTGGGTCTGCTGTCTTGGCGCTTTGATCGCGCTGCAAAGCTTGCTGCTGTATTGCGCCGTAGCGCGCATTCCTGTGGCGCTGGCTTTGCTTGTGTTTAATTTATTTCCTGCGCTGTTTACCTTGCTCAATTGGCTGCTTGGCGGGCCGCGCCCGAGTGCGCGCACGGCAGGCTTGATTGCTCTCATCGTTGTTGGCCTGTCGCTCGCCTTGGATTTGCCCGGACAACTGGCCAAGCCGGGCGCGGGCAGCGCCACATTCTGGGCGGGCGTAGGTTTTGGCTTTGCTGCGGCAAGCGTGTTTGCTGCTGCGCTGAGAGTGACGGAATTCAAACTCAAAGCTTTGACGGGCCCGGTGCGCAGCTTTTGGACCATGGCGCTGGTGACGATGATGCTGGGCACACTGAGCATGCTGGTGCTCTCCGGTGCGGCGGGTCAAGGCGCTGGGCAATGGCTCGGGCGAAGCCTGCATTGGCCCACAGATGCAATAGGCTGGGCAGGTTTGGCTGGCCTCACGCTATGCTACGGCAGCGCCTTTTCTTTTTTGTTTGCCATGATGCCGCGCTTAGATATGCAGAGAAACGCGCCCGCAGCCAATATTGAGCCAGTGGCAGCGCTTATCCTCGGCTGGAGCTTACTCGGGCAAAGCATGAGCGTGATGCAGCTGACAGGGGCTGCTGTTGTGGTGCTTGGGATTATTTTGCTGGCCTTAAGTGGGCAAAAGCGCTGACTTCGCGCCGCATTTACGCTTGTCTCGCCTGCTAACTGCTTCCATAATCTGAAACAAGCAAGACGTATTTAAGAATCGATTCATCGCATGTTCAAATCCCTCAAAAACGCGCTAGGCATTGGAAATAGCAAAGACAAAGGCAAAACTGCCGATGCCGAAAGCGTCACACGCTCGCCATCTTCTTACTTGGCTGGGCAGGGCTCAGGCTCAGGCTCACCGGCCAACAAAGTCTCGGAATGGGCTAGTTTGCAGGGCTTGTCTTACACAGATCGCAGCGGCGCAGGTTATGCCGTAGACGGGCAGATCCAAGGCAAGCCTTGGAAGCTGGAGCAGGGCAAGCCATCGCGTGATTTCATTCGCGGCATCGAGCTTCGCGCGCGCGGCGAAATGGGCGTGAACGAAGATGTGGCTGTGATGATCATGGCACGCAGCTTGAAAAATGATCTCGACAAACGCGCTTTCTCCCTCTACACCGACACGCTGCAAACGCAGATTGATCCGCATTTGCCCGAAGAGATGCGTTGGCTCTCGATGTATGAGGAGGTGGGCTGGCAAGAGCTGGGCCAAGCATTTTTAGACCAGTACGCCATTCTTGCCGACGAAAGAGACAACGCTTCCCGCTGGGTCACGCCAGATCTGGTAGCGAAGCTGCTGGCTTGGCCGAGTAGCGAACCTGATGTGCCACGCGTGTTGATGGTGTTGCGCGGCAAGGTGTATTTACGGATGCAGATTAATCCCGGGGATATCCCAACGCTGGAGCACGCCACACGGGTGTTTACATCAGCTTGCGAAGCGGCGCTTGCTGTATTCTCTACAAAATAAAGAGTGCAATTGCTACAAAAAGAATAGCAAACTATGCATGTTTTATGCCGGCTAAAGGCCGATTTACCTCTGAATTTTGTCTAAAAGTTCATTCAAGCGCGATGGATCAAGTGGTTTGCCCATGGCTGTGCAACCATTGACCCTTGCGCTCATGCGG
>JANMFP010000079.1:0-4161 GCA_031378135.1 Variovorax sp.
ATCGCGCTGCCACGCAGGTGGCTCGCGTTGCTCAGTAAGGCGTTGCCATCGAGATAGTTGGCAAATAGCTTCTCGCAAAACGCAATCGCTTCGGGCTGCTCCATCTCATCCAAGCCATGCGCCTTCCACACCTCATGCGGCGTCTCAACGATGAAGGTCGATGTGTCTTCATTGAACTTATACGCATGCGCGGCAAACCAACCATGCTCGGTTTTCTCAAACGCAAAAGTAAATGCATCAAAAGTTTTCTTCGTGCCCAGCCAGACAAAGCGGCAGCGGCGCGTATCGACATCGGGTTGATACGATGCGGCATAACGATTGCGAATGCGGCTGTTCAGGCCATCGCTGGCAATCACAATATCCGCGTTGTATTGCGCGGCAAGTTGTTGATCGTCTTGCACATCCACTTCAAACACGAGTTCAACGCCCAACGCTTGGCAGCGCTCTTGCAAGATATTGAGTAAATGCTTTCGCCCAATCCCGCAAAAGCCATGGCCCGTAGAGCGCATGCTGCGGCCTTTGAAAAACACCTCGATATCGTCCCAGTGGTTGAACGCATCGCCAATGAGCTTGGCGCTCACGGGATCTGCGATCTTCAAATTCGAGAGCGTTTGATCCGAGAGCACCACGCCCCAGCCAAAGGTGTCAAACGGCCGATTGCGCTCCACCACCACGCAGCGCATGTGGGGGAACCGCATTTTCATGAGCAGCGCGAAATACAAGCCGCTGGGGCCGCCGCCGATGCAGAGAATGGTCAGGGAGGGTGCGATGAGAGAGGGTGTGATTACAGACATTGGAAATAATTTAAACCTAAACTATCTATTTGTCAAATTTTATCCTGCAGCCATGCTTTCGTTATTCGGCGCGAGACAGGTTCCAGTGGCTAGCCATTTCGTTGGGTGTTCACTACAATGAGACGATACATAAAACTGATGAGATCACAAAGTGAGCTGGCTTAATCGATTCCTCAACAACGTCCCCGCAGCTCGGGAACTGTCCTCGCCTTCTACGGGCTTCTTCGACATCGAAGGTCAGCCCGTGCCTCTCAGTCTCGACAGCCAAGATGTGCGTGCTGCACGCGAGTTGATCCGAGCGGCAGCAGTGCGCACTGCTGCGATGTATGGCATTCCCTCAAACTGGCTGAGCTACGAAGTGGTCACAATTTCTGACGATGAGAAAGCTTATTTTCAATTGCAAGTCAGCCTAAGAATTTGGGACGAGCAACTGTGGGCGCAATCAAGCGCCTTCGAGCAACAAGCTCTCAAACGCATACGAGAAGACGATGTGAATGTGGCACGTGCGGTGCGTGCGGTGCTTTGGCGCATCTTGCCCGATGCGGGCTGCCCGCACGATGAGCTCGCTGGCAGCGCAGCTTGGCGCTCAGATGCTGTGCAATCTCGCGCCGCTGTGTATGACCGCATTCGAGAAGAGTTGGCGCTGCCCTCTTTGCAAACCATGCCCTCCGTTGTGACCGGCATGGATGCCTCGGCCACGCTGCCCTTGCCGCAAAATGCAGACACGGGCTTTACCGACACGCATCCCATGCCCGCGTTAGGCGGCTTTGCGGCCACGCGCCCCTTTCAAAACGGCGATGATTTACCACCCAACCAACCCGGCAAGCTCTGATGCTCTATAAATTCAAATCCGATGCTGGTGCCGATGTGATCATGCTAGAAGTCACAGGCCGTCATGTGTTGGAGATCATGGGCAAAAGCTCAGATGCCAAAGGTATTTTGCTGCCCGAGCACATGCCGGCTGCCAAAGCAGCGATTGAGGCGGCCATTGCGAAAGAAGAGCAGGCCCACAAGCCCTCAGATGAGCCCTCAGATGAGCCTACAGATCAGGTTCGCCAACACATCAGCCTACGCACGCGTGCATGGCCATTGGTGTCTCTTATCGAGAGCAGCCTTAAATACAAAGTGCCGATCACTTGGGGTGTTTGATCGACCTTGATCGAAGGTCAATCAACATTGATCGAAGGTCAATCAACATTGACCGAAGGTCAATTCACCTTGATCGAGGCTCAATCGACTTTCGCGCCAGAAGCCTTTACCACCTTCGCCCATTTGGCGATTTCAGCATCGATGTGCTTGGCAAACTCTGCTGGGCTGTTACCACCCGGTAATGCGCCTTGCGCTACGAGGCGCTCTTTCACTTCGGCACGCTCCAAGGCTTTCGCGGTCTCGATGTGCAAACGTTGCACGAGGGGTGCTGGCATCGATGATGGCGCGAGTAGGCCAAACCAACTGCTGGCTTCAAAGCCCTTCATCGCCTGTCCGCCAGCTTGTTCAACTGTCGGTATATCTGGCAAAGCGCTAGAGCGCGCACTGCTCGTCACGGCCAGCGCTTTGAGCTTGCCACTCTTGATTTGCGGTAGAGCGCTGGGCAGGTTATCAAACATCACATCCATGGTGCCGCCCATCAAGTCGAGCAACGCAGGGCCGGAGCCGCGATATGGAAAGTGCACCATGAATACGCCGCCCATGCTTTTGAAGAGCTCGCCGGCGAGGTGAATCGATGTGCCATTGCCGCTGGAGGCCATATTGAGCTTGCCGGGGTTGGCATTGGCGTACTTGATGAAATCGCTCACGTTGTTGATGTTGAGTGCACGCGCTTTATCAGCATTCATCACCATCACATTCGGCACATAAGCCACCACCGTGATCGGCGCGAAGTCGCGTACAGGATCAAAGGGAAGTGTGGGATACAGCGCTTTGTTGATGCCATGCGTGCCGACCGTGCCCATGAGTAAGGTGTGGCCATCATTGCTCTTGGCCACGAGCTCAGAGCCTACATTGCCACCTGCACCAGCTCGATTTTCCACAATGAAAGATTGGCCAAATGCTTTTTGTAATTCAGGCGCAATCGCGCGTGCCAAGATATCGGTCGTGCCGCCAGCTGCGAAAGGCACAACGATTCGCACAGGTTTGCTGGGCCAGGGTTGTGCATGAGAAATGCTGTGGAAACTAAATTGAAGCGCCAGAACATTCGCTATAAAAATAATAGCTGCTCGCGCAGTATTTATGCCGGCTAACAGCCTATTTCTCTTTAAAAATAAGAAAAAAAATGTTCTCATGACGCATCTCCCGTGTTTGTTTGCTGGCAGTTCTGAGTGTGCTGCAAATCTTGCATAAGCGCTTTACAGGTTTGCCCTATGTGATAGGCCACGATGAACACCTGCAGGCAAGGGCGCGCAAAAGAAAAGAGCCACCCGGTGGCTCTTGAGTGGTTTATTCAACAAATTAATCTGCGTACACGCCAGCAGCTTTGATGATCGGGCCCCACTTGGCTATCTCGGACATCACGTAGGCTTTGTGGGCAGCTGGATCATTGCGTTGATCCGCGATCACGTTTGCGCCGCCAGCTTCTTGCTTCTTGATGAAGTCAGAATCCTTCACTGCTATTTTGAGCGCGTCGTTGAGCTTTTTGAGCACGGGAGCTGGCGTGCCCTTAGGCGCATACAAACCGTGCCATATTGCAACAGAGAAATCCTTGAAGCCAGCTTCTTGCAGTGTAGGAGTGTCTTTTAGAACGGCGTTGGTCAGACGCTTCGGTGTGGTCACGGCGAAAGACTTAACTTTTTTGCCTTCAATCTGCGGCACGGTGTTCGTCGTTTGGTCACACATCAAATCAATTTGACCACCGATCAAATCCGTCATCGCAGGTGCTGTGCCGCGATACGGCACAGGCGTCATATCCACCTTCATCGCTGTTTGGAAGAGCATGCCGCACAGGTGCGAAGCGGACCCTGGGCCGGCATTGCCGATATTGATCTTGCCCTTGTTGTCGTTGATCCACTTGACGAGCTCAGGCATGTTGTTCGCGGGCAAGCTCGGGCGACCAATCAAGCTCATGGGATTCTCATTAACCATACCTAGAAATTCAAAATCGCTTTCCACTTTGTAGGGAATATTGCGCAAGAAGGTGGGCAGCGTGGCTTGGCCGATGTGGAAGAAGAGCAAGGTGTAGCCGTCTGCGGGCGCTTTGGCCACTTTATTGGCGCCGATGGAGCCAGAAGCGCCAGCAGCGTTTTCGATCACGATCGTGGCGTTCAGCGTTTTGCGCATGGCTTCGGCCAAATCGCGCGCGGCTTTGTCGGTCGGGCCACCAGCGGCAAACGGCACAACAAAGGTGATGTTCTTGGTTGGGAAATCTTGCGCC